>JAVBJW010000014.1:0-4095 GCA_031546805.1 Anaplasmataceae bacterium | reverse complement strand
TGGCTTTCCAATTTTAGACGCATGAGCAAAGATTATGAGCATTCTCCTCTTACTTCAAAAACCAATATCTTCTTTAATATGATTACCATCATGCTTCACAAATTAGCTCATTTTTTAGTTTGAAGACATGCTCTTAGAAAGCAAAACATAAATAATATAATAAAAGTTATATAAATACGTAGAATAATAAAGTATTATAATGTTTTCTATGAAATACTTATTATATGATGCAAGTCGCTTAATTGTGTCTTTTACTAGTGTAGCACTTGATGCTGTAGCATGTAGTGTACAAAAACTAAAAACTGGTGTCTTTACTTGCCTTAGTAGTGAGTTAGTAAATCGTGATGAATTTGCAGCTCTAAATGAAGTGGTAAAGGAAACTGCAGTGAAGCAGAGTAAGATGGAAAAGAAGTTAAATAACTTAGAAGACAAATAAAATGGCTAAATAATTACTAAAAGAATATTTTAATACATAATTATAAATTATATAATAGACTTTAAGTTTTTGTAACCTTTAGTATATGCTTAAAGAACAAGATAAAATATTTACTAATTTAGATGGCAAAGAAAGTCCTTTTTTAAATGCTGCAAAAAAGCGTGGCTGCTGGCACCAAACAAAGAAGTTTCTAGAATCAGAATCTGAAGAAATCATTGATGAAGTAAAAAAATCTGGTTTAAGAGGAAGGGGAGGAGCTGGATTTTCAACAGCATTAAAGTGGAGTTTCATGCCCAAGAAAAAATTGGATAATAGAGCATCTTATCTAGTTGTAAATGCTGATGAATCTGAGCCAGGGACATGTAAAGATAGAGATATAATCAGATATGAACCACATAAGCTGATAGAAGGTACATTACTTGCTAGTAAAGCAATAGGTGCATCTACTGCATATATATATATTAGGGGTGAGTTCTATAGTGAATATTTAACGTTAAACAAAGCATTGGATGAAGCATATAAAGCTGGACTAGTTGGTAAAAATGCTTGTAAGTCTGGCTATGATTTGGACATCTTTATTCACAGAGGAGCTGGTGCTTATATATGTGGGGAGGAAACAGCACAACTTGAATCTATTGAAGGAAGAAAAGGAATGCCACGCCTTAAACCTCCTTTTCCTGCTGTTGCTGGACTTTTTGGCTGTCCTACTACGATAAATAATGTTGAAACTATTGCCGCTGTACCAGATATCTTAAGACGCGGTGGTGACTGGTTTGCATCTTTAGGCAAACCAAATAATACTGGAACTAAAGTATTTTGTATTTCTGGGCATGTAAATAAGCCTTGTAATATTGAAGAGGAAATGGGAATACCACTACAAGAATTGATTGAAAAGCATGCTGGAGGGGTTCGTGGTGGCTGGGATAACCTTCTTGCCGTAATACCTGGAGGTTCTTCTGTACCTCTTATTCCTAAATCAATATGTGATACCATAGAAATGGATTTTGATTCCCTAAGAGCTGTACAATCAGGGCTTGGTACTGCAGCAGTTATAGTTATGGATAAGTCTACAGACGTTATTCAAGCAATAGAGCGGCTTTCCTATTTTTACATGCATGAATCTTGCGGACAGTGCACTCCTTGCAGAGAAGGTACAGGCTGGATGTGGAGAATAATGAAGAGAATGGTTAAGGGCAATATAACAACTGAAGAAGTGAATAAATTATTAGACATCGCAAGTCAAGTAGAAGGACATACCATATGTGCACTCGGTGATGCAGCAGCTTGGCCTATACAAGGGCTAGTTAGACATTTTCGCCATGTTATAGAAGATAGAATAAGAGCTTTTATAGCTTAAGAAGCGCTCAATGTAATTTTGCTGTTTTGTTGTTGTGCCCAAAATTGATTAAGATAAGAATTGCAATCGTTAATTTCAATACTCACACTTTGTATCAGTTCATGTGAGTAGAAAAAGTAGATAGAGAAGGCATACCAAAAAGCCAATAATAGA
Source organism: Anaplasmataceae bacterium (assembly GCA_031546805.1). Classification (GTDB taxonomy): domain Bacteria; phylum Pseudomonadota; class Alphaproteobacteria; order Rickettsiales; family Anaplasmataceae; genus Mesenet. The sequence continues at coordinate 2,149 of JAVBJW010000014.1, read as the reverse complement.
ATAATAATTTAAGTCTATAAGTCTAAGTCTTGTAGAACTCTGCAAAAATTTAGGGAGCAAAATAGAAAAGTTGGAAGAAAGGATAGAAGAATTAGAAACAGAAAATAAGGCCTTGAGGATGGAGAATGCTGAGTTGAAAGAAAGGCTTGGTTTAAATTCAAAAAATTCATCGATACCAAATTTCAAAGAATTATATAAAATTAAAAAAGATATAGCTCATCTCAAACTAATAGGAATGATTGATAAAAAGGCAGAATCGAGAGCTTGATGAAAAGATTAGAACATGGGAATGTTCTTTCTGGCTTTATTTTTGATAGCAAACCATAGATGCTCTATTTCGTTAAAATCAGCAGAATATGGGAGAAGATAAGGAATTTCAGCACTTTAGCAAGCTCACTAATTTTCTTAGATTTATGGAAACTCGCATTATCAAGAATTATGGTTTGTCCAGGCTGTAAAATTGGAATTTTCAAACCAAGTGTTAAAAACCTCTGTATAACCATCCTTACGATAACTTTCTCCCTATCCTCTTGGTTGATAGAATGTGACTTTTTTAATGTGATTTTTAGCTGTCTTAGCCTGTACCAATATTCCAAAACCAAGATTTTGTTTCATCTCTGCAAATCTGTTTTCTGCAAGGTTTCGTATAAAACCACTGTTGGGTTCAAGCTTTTCCCATCAGATTTCTTTTTCAACTAGCGATACAGAGTTGCAATGTATATTTCCAATAATTCTGCAACCTATCTTTTGATTTTCCTTTTTCAACCAAAGATACTGCTTTTTCCCTTAAATCTAAGCTGTACGCAATTTCCTTCATTCCAATAAATGGTCATTTATCATTTTTTTGAAAGTACTGTAGTGAAATTTTTTCAATCGCGTACTGATTATAGGTTTAATCCAGATACAATAATGCCATCTACAAACATTCCTAATTGTGTTGAAAATAGGATAGTTTCGGATATAAAGAATGTAGAAAGTATTACTTATCATTCAATTTATTGATGATAGAGGTTGTAATATTCGTGGTAGAGATTGTTATTTTGATTTTACTATGCAACATAGGTATTATTTTATAAATCAGTTAGGTAGTTAATGTTCTTATTACTAACACGGCCTTCATTAGATTCTATAAAAACCAAAAACATACTTAAAAAATATGGGCACAAAGTATATATTGAACCGATGTTTAAGATAAAACATTTACAAACTAGGCTTGTGCAAGATTTCGATATTATAATATCTACTAGCAGTAATGGCATTAGGGCTTTGAATAAAATATCGCAAGAAAGAAGCTGCTCAGTGATAACTGTTGGTAATAGTACTATGGAAGTTGCAAGAGAATTAGGTTTTGCAAATGTAACGTCATCAAACGGTAATGTAAATAATTTAATATTATATCTAAAAGAACATCGCTTGCAAAAATTCAAACTCTTATATGTAAGAGGCAAGGAAATATCATGCGATCTTAAAAAAGTATTAACCGAAGATGGGTTTATAGTAGAGGAAGTAATACTGTATGAATCAATCAATAGACAAAAGCTTACAAGAAAATGTAAAGATTTTTTATTAGCAAATATGATAGACGGAATTCTTTTTTTCTCTGTGAAAACAGCAAAAACATTTTGTTCTTTAGTTGTACAAAGTGACCTACTTAATGGTATTAAAGATATAATAGCGTATAGTATGAGTCAAAAGATAACAGAAAGCTTAAGTATTTACAATTGGCAAAACATTATTACTTCTAGTCGACCAACACAGGAAAGTTTGATAAAAATTATTAGACCTCCTGCATAATCCCTATAACAGTAGTTTTATTGTCAAAATTTGCTTGCACCTTTTAGGCCATGAGAACAAAATTTAGAGAAGCCAAATAAGAGGCCTCTCCATCATACTTTGGAACTGTGCAGTCTAGTAAATCCACCACAAGAAAATTAGCAGCATGCCTCTCAGATTGTGAAACGCAATGTTCATTATCAAATCATCGTGCCACTAATGAAATACCCAGCATTAGACCTCTTTAGAAACTGTGATAGAAATAAGAGATGGTATAGAATGAGTATTTTGAGAGAAGATGAAATATGAAACAGTAAGAGAATTGGAGGATAAAGTATTCTGTTGTACTATCGGACCTACATAACCAATAGGTTTT
>JAVBJW010000049.1:0-10611 GCA_031546805.1 Anaplasmataceae bacterium | reverse complement strand
TCAGCAGGGCATAATGGATTAAAATCTATAGATCAGTTTATAGGTTCAAACTATTGGCGTTTAAGGATTGGTATTGGCAGGCCTGATAACAACAATGATTTAGCTAATTACGTATTATCAAATTGTTCAGATATGGAAAGTATTGATTTTCTTGTCAATAAAATTGCTGCAAATATAGCTTCTCTCTTATCAAATGATAAATTACTATTTCTTCACTCTCTTCTATAGCTAGTTTTTGTTTAAAGCTCAAGTGTTGTTAAAAATTTGTATTATTACATCACGCAAGTTACAATTACTACTGTTATAATTAATAGTAATCTCTATGTTAGGTATAGTTAACTTCTTTATTAATTCTGGCCATTCAACAATCACAATACCTAACTTTAATACTTCTTCTATACCAATTTCATATAACTCAGGTAAAGACTTTATTCTATATAAATCTAAATGCCAAATAATCAAGTCATTGCCACAATAATAGTTTATAATATTAAAAGTAGGACTAGATACTATCTCATTGGGTAATAAGGCATTTATAAAAAACTTAGTGAAAATAGTTTTGCCAACCCCTAATTCTCCGTGTAAAGCAATAACATCAGAAGACTTTACCATTTTAGCAACCTTTTCTGCTAATAACTTAATAAAGTTAATATCAACTGCATTATATTCTTCTAGTTGCATTTTTTTACTTAAATAGTATGTGAATATAAAATAATAGTATATATTCCCGCAATGCCATCAATCAATAGGCTTTTTTTGAAACCTTATAATGTAGATTTCTCGTGCACGGCCTTACAGTACAAAAGAGTGTTCATTGAGAACACGTCTTGAAATTGCTTAAAACCATTTAATGATGTTAGAGTAGATTAAAATAATAGAATTATAAATCCAGTTTTATTGATGCCACTAGGTCTTTCACAGCACCTACAGATTGATTAAACTGAGCTTTTTCTTGCTCGCTGAGCTTAACTTCTATGACTTTTTCAATACCGTCTCTACCAATTACTGCAGGCACACCAATAAATAAGTCTTTAATACCATACTCACCACTTAAGTAAGCAGCACATGGTAAAATACGTTTTTGATCTTTTAAATAAGACTCAAGCATACAAATAGCGGAAGAGGCTGGTGCATAATAGGCAGAACCAGATTTAAGTAATTTTACAATTTCTTCCCCTCCACGACGAGTGCGCTCAAATATTTCATCAATTTTTTGCTTTGTGATCAATCCCATATCAATAAGATTAGTTAAAGGGATGCCAGAGACTGTAGAGTAGTCCATTAGAGGTAGCATGGTATCACCGTGTCCACCGAGTACAAAAGCAGAAACGTCTTTAATTGAAACGTCAAGTTCTTTGGCAAGAAAATAAGAAAGGCGAGCTGAATCTAAAACTCCAGCCATGCCTACTATCATATTTGATGGTGCACCAGTAACCTGATGCATTACCCAAACCATAGCGTCAAGGGGATTGGTTATCACTATAATAAATGCACCAGGAGCATATTTTTTGATGTTTAATCCTACTTCTTTCATAACTCTGGTATTGATACTGAGTAAATCATCGCGGCTCATCCCTGGTTTGCGAGCAACACCTGCAGTAATGATAATTGCATCTGACCCAGTTATATCTTGATAGTCATTAGTGCCAATAATATTTACATCAAACTTATCAATAGTAGATGACTGTGCAATATCAAGTGCTTTACCTTGTGGTACACCTTCGCTTACATCCAAGAGAACAATATCTCCAAGTTCTTTAAGAGCAATCATATGAGCTAAGGTACCACCAATATTGCCAGCACCAATTAAAGATATTTTTTTACGTCCTACTGCCATAGTCATTCCTATAAGATATCTACTTTGTAGTAGCACATTTACAGTAACTTGGCAATATACGACAAAAATTACAGTTGCAACACTTTGCCATCAAAAATCGGCCTATTTCCTGCTATTGCTGGGATAAATGCAACATATGGCTCTTCAAGAATAGTATTTTGCATATTGTGCCTATTAGCCATTACATATTTACATAAATCTATATTTGCTGATCTTTCCTCTTTTAAATCAAGCTTAACTTTTGTAGGTAAACAGTCTGCATAATGGAATTTAATAGAATTTATATTGTATAAGTCAGTGAATTTGAAAGATTCAGTTGGATGTATCATCATTGGCGAGATAGTTTTATCTTTTGTAATTTCCGTCATTATATTATGTTCAAGCATTACAGAGCCATTTACAATAACTGGATATTTGCAATATCGTTTAAAATCACTATACTTAAAGAAATATATTTTTGACTCTACAATCTTTTTTACTGTAGCGTCAAATTCTTCAAGATTTATTGCCGCAGGATATATACTATTGTTTTTATTTGAACAAAAAGGTGGACCATTAAAACTCACTTCTTTAAACAGATTGTCGTTATCTTCTAGCTTTTTATCTGTTGTATCATAATGTAAAACTGGTATCTCTATCACATTTTGATTTGGCATTATCATAACACAATTAGGATCTAATCCTATAGTTACTTTCTCTATTTTATTTTTTTCACTATTTACTAATGATAATTCTTTAATTTTTTCATCAAATAATTTTTTATCGCTATAGCTCAACTCTTTTGTCTTAATTTTATAAAATATAAAACTAGAAATTAAAACAGCCAAGATTACTGATGAAGCTATAATATATAAATACGTTTTTGGATCTGTTATATCTTTAAAAAAGTTAAAATTTATTTTTTCATCAATTGCATACTGTGATGTTGATTGTGCAATAAAATATGCAAGATTGAACAATACAAGTGTTGCCAATGAAACTTTAAATATCGTTCCATCTGCTGATTTTTTCAAAATATATTTCACATACAGCTCCAAATATACAGTTAAAGTTTAATATATTAGTATAACTAATAGTGAAGAAATTGTCAAATAATGCCAACTCTCACTGTTGTTTTAACACATTACCTCATTTCTTCTAGTGGTTCTATATTAAATACGGATAAGCCTGACGCGATGACGTTGGCAACAGCTTTTGCTAAAAATATTCTAGCAGATGTAAGTTCTATATTATCATTTACTATAAACCTCATATTTAAATTTTTACTACCATATCCCCAAAGAACATGAAATTTTTCTGCTACTTCAAGCAAATAAAAACTGATTCTATGCGGTTCATATAACTGTGCAGCTGATTCTACTACTACTGGCCACTGCACTAGTGTTTTTATTAATACTAGCTCTTCACTGGAAGATAATAGTGATAAATCTATCTCAGGTAATAATTCTGGTGCATTACGCATAAGTGAATGAGCTCTCGCATGGGCATATTGTATGTAAAATATAGGATTATCTTTTGATTGCTCTTTGACTTTAATAAAATCAAAATCCAAGGTTACATCGTTTTTGCGAGTAAGCATTATAAATCTCGTTATGTCTTTTCCTACCTCTGCTACAACGTCTTTGACTGTTAAAAAAGTTCCTTTTCTTTTTGACATTTTAACTGGCTTACCGTCACTTAAAAAGTTAACTAGATTGTAGAGCTTAACTTCTATTTTAGCTTCATTGTCACTAAGTGCTGCAACTATTGCCTTGAGCCTTTTAATATATCCAGCATGATCAACCCCAAGTGCTATTATCATTTGATTAAATCCACGGAAGATTTTATCAAAATGATAAGCAATATCTGCAGCAAAATATGTCCAACTTCCATCTTCTTTTTGTAATGGACGATCAACATCATCACCAAATTTAGTAGAGTTAAATAACATTTGTTGTCTTGGTTGCCAGCATGGATCTCCCTTTCCTTTTGGTTTATCTAAACACCCACGATATATTAAATTTTTATCAGATAATATGCTTATGCTTTTTTCAATAACACCACTTTCATGTAATGCATATTCTGATGTAAAAACATCATGCTCCACTCCAAGAAGACCTAAATCATCTTTTATCAACTGAGTTATATAATTTAAAGCATAAGTTTTAATTTCATCAAAATTTTGTTCTAGCGAAAGTCCTATGCCATACTTTTGTGCAAGTTCTTCACCTATTGGTTTTAAATACTCTCCAGGATACTGAATGTCATCAAAATTTACCTGCTCTTTTAGTGCTTCTTTATATCTTAGATATACTGATTGCACTAATTGATTTATTTGTGCACCAGCATCATTCATATAATATTCTTTTGTGACATCATATCCTGCTTTTTTGAGCAATCTTGCTAAAACATCACCAAACACAGCTCCTCTTGCATGCCCAATATGTAATGGGCCAGTTGGATTTGCAGAGACAAACTCAATGTTAATTTTTTGACCATTGCCAATATTTGAATTACCAAAATCTGTTTTAAGTGTATTTATTTCCATTAAAGCGCTAAACCATACATCTTGTTTTAGGTAAATATTAACAAATCCTGGTCCTGCTATATCTACGCTTTCAATTGCATCAAAAGACTTCAGCGCATCTGCTAAAGCTTTAGCTATTTCTATAGGGTTCTTTTTTTCTATTTTACCTAGAATTAACGCTGCATTGGTGTATATATCGCCATGGCTTTTATCATTTGGTGGTTCAACAGTTATATTTTTAGTACTATGGCTAATAACTCCGTAATCTTTTAGTTCATATATCTTTTGTAAAATGAGAATTTTAATTCTATCAAATATATTCATGAATATTATAACAAACCTGAAGTTTACCATAATACTTAGCTTATGCATGCTAGTAAAACAGAATTGTTTTAAAATTAATTTTTTAATTTGCAAAGCTTCTCTAATTTAATAGTATATAGTAATCTTGAACTAGTTAGGTGATTTATGAGCGATGATATTATAGAGATTAACGATACAAATTTCGAGGAGATCATGCAAAACAATAATTTTGTTTTAGTTGATTTTTGGGCTCCTTGGTGTGCTCCATGTACAGCACTAATGCCGCATATCAAAAAGTTGGCTGAAGACCGCAAATCAATCAGGGTATGCAAGCTTAATATAGATGAAGTACAAGATATAGCCTCATCTTATAATGTTAGATCTATACCTACTTTAATCATATTTAAAGATAAAAAAGAAGTTGCAAGAAAGATTGGTGGGTGTGATTTTGATGCTTTAGCTAAATGGGTTGATGATGAAATAAAAAAAATAAATAAGTGATTTTTGCTTTAGACAAATTTATTTATATATGCTAGTTTAAAGTATTACTAAAATACGGGACTGTAGCTCAGGTGGTTAGAGCTATTCGCTCATAACGAAGGGGTCGTAGGTTCAACTCCTACCAGTCCCACTTTATTAAACGTAAAAAACTTCTCTCAATTAAGTTTGATAACAAGGCCAAAACCTTCACAGCAGGCAACTATATGTTGTATACATGTCTACCTTTGCACCTAATTATAATTCAAGTAACTCTCTGTTTTGTTTTCCATAACATTGCATTATTAACCATTTTTCTCTAAAACATGGGCACTTTTTGTGGTTTTGAGAGTAAAGTAAATATCTAAATTTTTGTTGGCGCTGGGGAGTGTGATTTTTCTAAATTTGTCAACTTTTTAACCTGATGCTTATGATTGTTTTAGAAGTTATTGATAATAATATAATTTTTAATTTCTACTTTTCTCTATCAAACTTCCTATTTTTGACGATATAAATTTTCTCGATTTCTTATATAAACCTTTATTTTTTTTCTTTTCTGCTTTTTTTGCCAGCTCACAAGATATAAATAAAATGTTTAAGTACTCTATCACTGGCAGAACAAAATATTCATCTACCTTCTCATAATTCTCTCTATCTGCTAAAGAATATGGCTGTGGATTTATTGAGTAAGAAAATATATAACCATTTTTTTTCTCAAAAAACTCTCATGCTGAAGATAATATCTTACTTTGCATCTGACATCTTTGTAGCAGTTTACTTACTGAAGGTTTTATGTACTTTAGATCTTCATTGTCTTGGCAATCTTTGTATAGCTTAACTAATTCCTCAGTAAACCCTTTATATCTTTCTATATATTCATCTACTGCCTTTGAAACCTTACGCTCTATATTCCACTCTAAAGATTGAAAATCTTTCTTTTCATCTAACAGATGCTTTTCCATAGTGGACTTACTTGCTACTAAGAACTTATCTAACAAACTTGTCAGATGCGCATGACTTACCTTTGATATCCACCATAATTTATCTAATATTTTATTGTTGAGCTGTTCCATCTTGTCCTTACTAGACAATAAGCCAATTTCTACATTAGCATAAAAACTATATTGAAAATCCCTATTAAGAACTGAAGTGTGGTTAGAGGTTGCATGCTCATAAAGATTTTTCATTATTTGCCATGTAGTATTTACCCCTTGTTGCATCTCTGTTGCTCTTCTTTTATCTTCTGCGCAGCTGCCAGCTACTTTATCTGGATGATAAGCTAAGGATAACTTTTTAAATTTTTGATTTACTTCTTCATTGAAATATTTTTCATAATCTTCTTTTTGTGTTTGATGCGATCTAATTGCATACAAACCATTATCCAAACGTTCCAGAAGTTTAGGTAGGCCAAAAAGTTCTAACACTTCTTTTAAACTCAGCTGCATAATTGAGTCTGTTGTTTTTCCAAAAGAAAAAGTGATTCCCTCTTCAAGCACAACATCTGCATCATCACTAACCTGAGTCTCTTGATTTAAAAAATGAATGTGCGATAGATCATCAATGTTTTTAGTTTTACCAATTTTATGTTTTTTCACCATCTCATCCCCCTGATAAGATAATTTATGCCATTTTATTAAATAGAAGTCTAGTGATACCGAGGTAAAAATGCTAAGTATAAATCTATACCATGGGCGATAAAGCATATAGTCTTTTGCTCTTTTAACTTGGCTTTCACTTAAACTTACATCTTTAATTTTTTTACTCCATGGCCACCACGGGTAGGCTGGCATTTCACCATAAGCACAGGTTAAATCATAAAGCTTATCTTCTTCACTTGTCTTATTCTTAAGTAAATATTTAGCATCAAAGCCTAAAGTATTACAGAGATGGTCAAATAAGCTACCACCAAACCCCCACCAAAGTATCCTGTACTTTTTTTGCTCCTGCAGAAAATTTATCACTTCCCCCATCATTTCAATCTATATTTTTACAGTAAAAATCACTTTAACTATACATTAATCAGCATAAATTTACCTTATAAATTAAATAAAAATTTTGTAGATATTTTAGTATTTATAACTCTTAATTTGTATTTTATCTTAAGCATATGTTAATATTACAATAATTTAAGGTGGTACATCAAGTTATTTTTGGCTCCCAATATTGCTGGCTTAAGTTTCTTGAGAAAGATTATAAAAGATAAAGTAGATTGTTTTACACACTCAATACGTATTTTCCAAATTGCTCAAACCCATTTTTAAGATTATCAAAAATGTTACTAACTGAAATTTGTTTTAAAAGAGTGGATAAGGTAGCTGTCTTATAAGACTCATGTTTAGTGAACTCTTGATCTTGTATAGCTTGAAGAATATTTTTTCCTCCTAAAAGACAGTTTTTGCCTAAACTTGATTTGTTCTTTAATTTATCAAATTTCTTCTGATTCTCTTCGTTGAGTTCCACTCTTATTTTACTATTATCTTCTTTATCAGAGTGCAAAAGAATGCTGATCTTTTCAGTTTTACCTTCTATTTCAGTAGTAAAAGACATTTTAATACTACCTTCTGGAACATCTGTGTAATTTCTTTTTTCTCCTAGTTTTTCAACTTTGACTATGCTTTTTCCAATTTGAAGTATGCCAATTCTTAAGTTTAACTTATATTCTGAATTTAAATCATCTATGATCTGGTTGTTTGTAACCTTTGTCAGTTCAACTATACTGCCCTTTTCATATTCTATGAAAAAATAGCCATTATCTATTGCTACTTCAAAATCACCCTTATTCTTATTTATGACACTTTTATATGCTACGTTTTTAAGCTTGATGTTAATTTTTCTACACTTGTCAACAAGATTGCATTCAAAATTATATTCTATATGCCCCAATCCCTCATATTGGAAAGGAGTTTTTAAAATAGTTTTTCCACCATTCAACAATACCTTAATAACTATATTTTCCATTGTATTAATACAGTCACCTTCCATTATTCTATCTCCTAAGCAGACTGCTTCTTTATTAATACCATCACCACCACTGTATCTGTATCCTTTTGATTCTGAGTAGCCACCCTTTACATTATTCATAGCATTACCAGCAATACCCTCTATTATAAAGAATACTAGATCTGCTATAGTTGTATTATTTTTACTATCGGGATATGAATTTAGTCTTATTCCCTTTTCCAAATATTCACTTACTAAATGATCAATATTTCTTAAAGCATTCTCTGTATAATTTTCATTTTGATTATATGCTTGATCATCTTGCTCACTTATTTCTTCCATCTTTTTATAAAATTCATCTATCAAATTCTTCTCATTTTCAGTTAATGGTAATTTTAGTTTTTCTGATAATGGATTACTCAAAAAGAAATAATTACTAATATCTGAATCACTACTTGAATCCTCTTCTGAATCCCAATCACTGTCTGTGCCAGAATTGTATGTAGTATCTACAGAAGAAATGCTACTGCAACTCATGTTGTCTCCTAATTTAAATAATTTTTTGGATATGATAATATAATTATACTACTATTACCATAGTATAAATTTTTAAATTTAGCAAAACAAGACTGTTTAAACGAGGTAGTTGATATTTTCTTCGTAGTTTATATAGCACTTTTCTAATCTACCTGTAGCCTTTGGTGATATCTTATACCATTATTTTGCTGCCAATCCCACCAACTTTACTTTCTAGATTCTAAATGCATCTTTAATTTTATTTGGTAAAGTTACTTTAAATATGGTATAATTATTAATGTTTTATTCCCTTTCTATATATGGCTCTTTCCAAATTTCTTGATCCAAAACTCGATTTAACCTTTAAAAAGATATTTGGTACTGAAAAGAATAAGAATATCCTCATCCATTTTTTAAATGATATCTTGGGATTTACTGAAATTAGTACCATTGAAGAAGTTGAGTTTTTAAGTACTATCTTGGATCCTGAAATTGCTTCTGATAAACAAAGTATCGTTGATGTTCTTTGTCGAGACTCTGCCGGTAATAGATTTGTCATTGAGATGCAGCTTGCTCGTGATAAAGGTTTTGAAAAACGTGCTCAACTATATGCTGCTAAGGCTTACTCAAGACAATTAGATAAATCTGGTAAATACATTGATCTTCAAAAAGTATTCTTTATTGCTATTTCCAACTGCACGTTATTTCCTAAAGAAGTTGATTATATTTCTACTCATAATATTCGTGATATTAAAACCAATGGCCATTACTTAAAAGATCTGCAATTTATCTTTATAGAACTGCCAAAATTTCCTAAAACCAAAGAAGAGCAACTGGAAAACATTGTAGAGCGTTGGTGCTTCTTTTTTAAATATGCTGAAGACACTACAGATGAAGACTTAAGAAAAATTGCTGAAAAAGCACCAATTATAAAGCAAGCTTATGATGAATTAGATAGGTTTAGCTGGAATGAAAAAGATCTTGTTGCTTATGAAGAAAGAATTATGGATCTACGTAAAGCAGAAGCCATACTTGCATATAAACTCGATCTTGCTAAAGAGAAGGGGAAGATTGAAGGGAAAATTGAAGTGGCCAAAAGAATGCTGGCTGATAATATTGATGTCAATACTATTGTCAAGTTTACTGGATTATCACTTGATGAGGTTGAAGAGCTGCAGGATTGATATAATTTTGACTCATGTTAAACAGATATAGGATTTACTATATAACACACAACTGTAGCATAATCATCATGCACATCTATTTTGTAAGGGGCAACGTTATAATCACCTCCTATAATTGTGACTTCTTCTTTTTTAAATAGATTGTGTAAATGCTGATACAAAGCATCAAGAAAATGTAACTTATACTGAAACACTTCGGAATCAATACTCTGACCATTTGGTACATAGCAACTCTTAAATATTGCACTCCACTCTAAATAACGTATTATCAACAATACTTGTTTTTAAGCTATCTTGTACTATTGAATGTTTAGATATTATGGCAACACCATTTCTAGCTTTTTCTCCATGAACTATACATTTATAACCTAATTGCTCGATTTGTTCGTAAGGAAATTGTTCATTTGTACATTTAATTTCTTGTAGCATTATAATATCAATTTCATCTTCAGTAATAAAGTTACAGAGTTGATCAATCCGTTTACGTATTGAGTTTACATTCCAGGTGGCAATTTTAAGCATAACAATTACATTATTACTATCTACCCTTTTCTTTAAAACTAAAATATCTTTTAGGGGTTACTATTATATGGTCTACAAGTCTAATCTGCATGTAATGACAAGCCGTAGAAAGCTTTTTTGTCATATCTATATCATCTTCTGAAGGTTTTACACTGCCACTCGGATGGTTATGACTTACTATAATTGATGTTGCTCCAAAAAGTAATGCTTTTCTGATAATATTTCTAATATACAGTGGTGCCTGATCCACTGTTCCACATCTTTGCAACTCATATACAATATTTTTTATTTAAATATATTGCACGGAAATTTATCTTATCATACAT
>JAVBJW010000005.1:0-36395 GCA_031546805.1 Anaplasmataceae bacterium | reverse complement strand
CTCGCTTTTTCTCCAGGCTGAGTTTAACAAAAGGTCGAATAAAACAAAACAATATATCAGAAATTCCAACTTAAGTCAAAATCTCTTTATTATTCTTTTTCTTGTGTTTTTTTAGGTGCTTATTAGTGTGAATCAGTTTTAGTTGCTTATTAGTGAAATCTACAGCAATATTCAAATAGCGGTATTTTAGCTATACTTTTAAAGTTAAGCAGCGTTAAGGCCATGTTCTCCAAAAGGTTGTGCCACTTGCGCTTGTTCTAAAATTGTACTTACCTTTCGCTTATACTCTTTGATTATATCGATACCACCATTTGTATGCAAAAAGCTATTCACCTTTGCAAGACGCTTTTCAATTCTATCTATTTTATCAAAAGATTTATCCTGAACTTTGTTTAAATCTACAGGTCCAAACCAGATACACCATTTTTTAATTTCAGCTAGTTCTTGATTGGCTTGATAAGATTTTGAAGAAAAAACAAAACTATTTTTCTCTTCATTCCCCAAAATATATGTTGCACCTGTAAATTTTGGTTGAAAGGTTTTTAGCTGTACACCATGCAGATTTTGATATTGTGTTAGGCACTGATTAAAAATATCCATACCTGCTATTTTGCTACCATCATCACTTGTATCTGTTTGATATGCGGAAAATAACTCCCCTTTTTTATCAAGATATTCACGGACTATTACTGCTCTATCAGTTACTGTTTGCAAACGCTTTGGATCTTTTTCTATTTCTTCTGTTACTACTCCTTTTTCTATTTTTTCTGGGTTTGGATCAGCTCTCAAAGGAGTAGCAGGAGTTGGTGTATGGATTGCACCAACAGCGCTAATCTTACCATTAGCTAAAAATGATGCTTGTGTACGTTCCATAATTGCCTGTAAGCGAACAAATAATGGCCTATTTTCTTCATCACGGCCTTCTCTTTTTACTTTTTTATTTTCATCAACATCATGCCAAAGCTGTAGAATATTCTCACTTCCTTCACCTATATTTTTAATCTTTTCTTCTACTGCTATTTTAAAATCTACAATAAAACTATATCCTGGACCTTCTATTGCTGCTACTTCTTCATCGTCTATTATTTCAAAACTGCTGTTACTTTCTGATCCAGATCCTTTACTCGCAAACATACCTACTTCCCACTTAGATAAAAATTTATAATAATACAAATGAAAAATAAATTCAATACTCTTTACTAAAATTTAAACATTTAGTAAGTACTATGCGCTAGTTTGATTAACATAAGCTAAAGCTGTAACTACAGCTGTGTCTACTCTTAAAATTCTCTTGCCTAAACTCATTTTAGTACAAAAAATTTCAGCAGAGTTTAGCTCATTTAAGGAGAACCCTCCTTCTGGACCGATGATAAGAGCAATATCATCTTTGCCTTTTAAAACTTCATGTGGACTTTTTCCATTCCCAGTTTCATCGCAAAGCACAAGATATTTATTATCTATTGACTGCAGTTCAGAGAAAACAATAGGATGCAATATCTCTGGAATAGTCAAACGATGGCATTGCTCTGCAGCTTCTATGGCCTGTAACTTCATCTTTCCAATATTGATTTTTCTAACAATTGTATATTCTGTATATATAGGGTGCAAAGAGGTTACACCCATCTCTGTTGCCTGTCTTACGATGTTATGTTGAGCAATCTTTTTTACAGGTGCAAAGTATAAAGATAAATTTTTCTCATATTCTTGGCTGGCAACACATTCTATCAGCTTAACTGCATGTTTCTTATTTACAATATCCACTTCACCTAGCCATAAGCCATCTTTACCATTAAAAAGCAAAATATTGCTATGCTTTTTAACACGCATTACATTCACAAGATAATGACTTTGTGCAGAGTTTAAAACTATGTTTAGGTTTTGATCTAATTTGCTGTCAACATAAAGCCTGATTTTTCCTTTGCTCATTTATTATAATTTTTTTACTTCATTTAAGATATCTAGCACATGTCCTTTAACTTTTACATTTCTCCAAATTTGCTTAATTTTACCAGATTTATCGATTAAAAAAGTAGTCCTGTCTATTCCCATATATTTTTTACCAAACATACTTTTTTCTATCCAAACTCCATATTTTTGCAGGCTTTCGGCATTCTCATCAAAAATTAAACAAAATGGTAATGAGTATTTCACTTTAAAATTTATATGAGATTTAATATTATCTTTTGATACACCAATGATAACTGTATTTAATGTAGAAAATTCTTCTACGTTGTCTCTAAAATCTTTAGCTTCCATAGTGCAACCTGGCGTATCATCTTTTGGATAAAAATATAAAACCACGTTCTTTTGACCGCAGAATCCATCAAGCGATATCAATTCACCAGTATCTGCTGGCAAACGAAACTCTGGTGCATTATCTCCTATTTTTAATTCCATATTAAACTCCATTTATCTCTTTCATTTACCATAATTTTAGTATCACTGTCTTTTAAGTATATACTTTTTTTGCTAATTTTATAACGCCTACTTTTCTCTTAATTTTTAATTGCTGAAAGGATCAGCTAAACCTATTTTTTTTAATTGCTCTGGATCATTGTAGTCAGTATTGTAATGATCTCCCTCCTCTATTCTAAGCTTTACAATTGGTGGCAACTTAATACCATAGTTAGACATCATTGGTTTATAAATTTTAGACTGTACTTTTTTGCTAGAAGTTTGTCCCTTCATTTCCCATTTGATGCGACCTTTATCCAAATTAGCTTGCACAATAAGTTTAGTTTGGGTAAAAAATTCACTTAATAAATGAGAAGTCATGTAATCTTTGAGGTAATACCTCAAAATATAATCATACAAATGATTTACTGGATCTGTGATCACTTCAAGGTTTGATTTTTGATTAATAAAATCATTCATTTTATCAAAATATTTTTTCATCAATTCATCAAAATCACTGTTTCTTCTGTTGGTTTTTATTAATGGATCAGATGAAATATCACAGGTATTATCATCTTTATAATAGTAAAAAATATTAAATCCATTTTTACTTTCAAAATCTCCTATCTCTCCAGTGATTTCAGCATCCATATCAAAGTAAATACCACCGGTAATATTAATTAGTGGCAGCCTAATGAGATCACTAGCAACACAATATCTGAATGATTTTTTATCACTAAAAAGACTTGTTGTAAACGCTTGGTCAAGTAAATTATAGATGCGTTCATCCTGCTTATTAAGCTCCATATCATACGCATCAATTTTCCAAAGGTTCTCTATGTCACTATTTCTAACTAACTCTACTCTTGCTTTGATATCATTAACACTGATAGTTTTTATGCTATCAATATTTTTTCTATTGTCTTTTGGTAAATGTTTTCTACTGTAAACTAAAATTATATCCCGAGTTTTATTGGTATCTGCAGTTCTTTTTAGGTTACTAAAGTATTTCGGTGGAATATCACTACCAAACCAAATCATGTATATTGGGAGATTATTTGAAACAATATTATTATTACTTTTTAGTATAGTTGCATCAGTAGTTAATAATAAAATTACTGCACTTATAATGTTTAATATAGCCATCCATCTTTCAGTAAAATATACATACTAATAAAATTAATTTTGTAAAAATTTATAGCAAAACCTGATAAATGCAATTATAGGATCTTAATGAAATAAGATAAAATTAAGTTTTTTTTAAAGATGCAAAAATCTGAAGTTTTTCTATAATTAACGTAAAAGCTACATGTCAATATTTTCTACATTCAAGGCATTATTATTAATGAAATCACGTCGTGGTTCAACAAGATCTCCCATCAATATTGAAAAAATAGAATCTGTTGCTTCATAATCTGAAATTTTAACCTGTAGTAAGGTTCTGGTTTCAGGGTTAAGTGTTGTATCCCATAACTGATCTGCATTCATCTCTCCCAAACCTTTAAACCTCTGTAGTGTTAACCCTTTCTTACCATACTCCATCACTGACCTCACGAGTGAACTAGGGGAAGTGATTTTAGTTGAAAGATCTTGTGACTGTAGTACTGAAATATCACTAAAAACATCAGCAATATCTGTAGAAGAGCTCAAAAATGTCTGTATATCCTTTGTTTCAAGTATAGAATTATCTAATTTGTATTTATCAACTAACCCTTGATATAACCTTGAAATATTAACCTCACCATTTGTTCCTACTTCCGCATCCCAGCTATACTCACTATGGGTTTTGTTCAAATGCTCTGATATTTCTTCAGATGAAGATAGACCATTTTTTTTGCTAAAAAGTAATAATGATTCTAAGACATCCTGCGGTACTATTCTGTCATAATTTTTACTTATGTTAGAAATGTAAAAACATTTATCTAAAATAAAGCGCAAGTCATTGCCAGAATATTTTATATTACTGTGCAATGTTAATTTTTTTATAGCAGAATCAATTAAATAGTTGTTTAGCAGAGTGTCATCTTTAATATACATCTCTTTACCACTTTTTGTCATCCTATATAGTGGTGGTTGCGCAATATATAAATACCCTTTTTCAATTATTTCACGCATATGACGAAAAAAGAAAGTTAAAAGTAAAGTTCTTATATGTGAACCATCAACATCTGCATCTGTCATGATAATGACCTTATGGTATCTTGCTTTATTAATATCAAAATTATCACTCCCTATACCAGCCCCAATTGCAATAATTAACGAACCAATTTCTGCTGATGAGAAAATACGATCTAGAGCTGCACGTTCGACATTTAGTATCTTTCCTCTTAATGCAAGAACAGCTTGTGTTTTTCGATTTCTTCCTTGCTTAGCAGAACCGCCAGCTGAATTTCCCTCTACTATAAACAACTCTGATAACTCAGGTGCTTTTTCTTGGCAATCAGCAAGCTTTCCTGGTAAAGTTGCAATATCAAGACCGCTTTTAGTTCTCACTAAATCACGTGCTTTGCGTGCAGCTTCCCTGCCTTTTGCTGATTTAATTACTCTTTCAATTATGCTAGCTGCTAATTTTGGAGTTGTTTCTAAAATGGTACTTAGTTTATCAAATACTATACTTTCCACTACAGTACGCGCTTCAGAGCTAACAAGCTTATCTTTAGTCTGTGAAGAGAATTTAGGATCAGGCATCTTAAGTGAAAGAACGCAAGTGAGCCCTTCTCTTACATCTTCACCAGTTAAAGTAACTTTTGCTTTTTTAAGATGTCCTTCATTAGTTGCATAGTTATTTATGCATCTAGTTAAAGCAGAACGAAAACCAGCCAAATGAGTTCCACCATCTTTCTGCCTGATATTATTTGTAAAACATAGCATATGCTCATAATATGAGTCATTCCACTCCATTGAAATTTCAAGTGCAATACCAGTGTCTTGCGAAGTATCACTAAAGCTGATAATTTTTGTAACGGGAGTTTTATTTCTATCTAAATATTGTACAAATCCAGCGGTACCAAAATTTTCTTTTGCATCATCTTTTTTATTAAAGTCTGATTTTAGTGGCGGTTCTTTACGTAAATCTTGCAAAATAATATCAATGCTTGAATTTAAAAATGCCAGTTCCCTTATACGATTCTCAAGTGTGGAAAAGCTGAAGTCAATACCGCTGAATGTTTCAGTTGATGGCATAAATGTGATTTTAGTTCCTCTTTTGCTAGTATTCTCATTTGCAACTTCAAGTGGAGCAACTGCATCACCGTTTTCAAAACGCATATAATATTCTTTCTTATCGCGCCAAATAACCAAATCAAGCCAGCTAGATAATGCATTGACGACAGATATACCGACGCCATGTAACCCACCTGATACTTTATAGCTGTTATGATCGAATTTGCCACCAGCATGCAGTTGCGTCATTATTACTTCTGCTGCTGATATGTTTTCTTCTTCATGGATATCTGTTGGTATACCACGACCATTATCGGCTACAGTTACAGATCCATCTTCATTAATTGCAATATCGATCTTGTTACAGTAACCAGCAAGTGCTTCATCTATTGAGTTATCCACAACCTCATATATCATATGATGCAAACCAGAGCCATCATCGGTATCGCCAATATACATACCTGGCCTTTTTCTTACTGCATCAAGGCCTCTGAGAATTTTGATAGAATCGGCATTATAATTATTATCTGTCATCTTTTACCACTTTATTTAAAAATAGCTAAATCTCTTAGCTTTTTAAATATTATATTAAATACAGGGATTATCAATGCTTTTCAACTATCAATCGAGGATACGCTAAATAATAGCAAGCTCTGCGACTTAATATTACATGCTTTAATTAACAATATTAAATATCTATTTCTTTACTAAATCTAACTATAATGATTTACAAGTTAACGTATACAAGGTAGGAATTATGGAAGGTGCAGTTGAAAGAAAAAGAATGAATACTGAAGAGTATGATAAGATTTTACCTAAAATTTTAGAAAAAATTGCATCTGATGGTAAAGAAAAATATTTACCAGAAAACACGCCAATATTTATGCAGTGGATAGTGAAAGATTTAGAATTATTAGAGCCCAGTCGCCATCCACTTCCAAATACTAAAACTTACCCATATCAGCAAAGACTATACAATTGGGCCAAGGCAAGAGCCAGGGCGTTTAATCTGTTTATTTTATGTTGGCTCAGGCTTAAGTGAAGAGCAAAAACAGCAGATGGAAGATTTAGAAAAGTTAAGACCAAATATTAGAGTGATAGATTTTAACACTTTAGATTTAAAAGAGTTTGATTTTAATTTCAAGCACCCAACTCTTGGAAAGACTAGTATCTCAAATTACTACAAAAATCTATACCCTATACCAAAAGACAAAAGAATAAATTTTGGATCTGAAATTGACTTAATGCGAGTTCTTATTTTACTGAAAGCAGGTGAAGCATTGATTGAATCGGAAAAAGCAAAACCAGAAGAGATTCCTGATAGCAAAGCGGCAATTTATTTTGATTTTGATATACAACCCAATAAAGAAGGTAAGGAAATTGGCAAGGTGAAAATCTCTGAAGATATTTTAATATCTCACTCAGGTAATGGATTAGAGAATGCAATAATGGCTGTAAGTGGGTCAAATAATTCTGTATTGAAAGCTATACATATTAAAGCAAGCAAAAATATTGGTTGCGATAATGATAGTCATGGCATATATCATATCACTAAAAGTGCGCTAAGTAAATTTATTGCTGATAAATATCTTATAGATGATAATATCTCTATAATAAAAAAGTATGATAATGATTCAAAATGGCAGTTAACAGATGGTATATTGCGTTATAAACCTGGGGACATTGATATGCTTAATATTGACATATTTGGTTTCGAATACAATAGTAATTCACCTGATTTTCAATATGATTTTAAGTCAGAATATCCAAAAAGAAATGTTTGTGTAAGTTTTGATCGCAGCTGGAAATGTTCTAAGGGAATGTATGAAAGTAACGACCTACTCGTCAACCTCGATCCCCCAACCTCATTAGAGCAGCATAAAATAGCTGATACTAAAAAAGAGATTCAGAAGTAGTTTTAGATACTCCTTTAGATCTGCATTTGATACTATATACTTTCCATTCTACAGCCTGTTAAAATAAGATTTGTTTTAATTGGCAATCTCTATCTTTAACTTCATTGATTCTAAAGTTTTATTACAATACTCATATAGTATTTTACCTTGGTTATATAAATCAACACTCTCTTCTAAACATAAATTTGCATTCTCAAGTTTTTGTGCTATTTGTTCTAATTCTCTTATTGCCTTTTCAAAAGAACGATCAGTCATAATTTAATTATATAAACAATTATATATAGTAACTGATTTTGTAATAGTTACAAACACAGTTATTTCACTTTGGATCAAGAAATATAAAGTAGAGCAAGTAGAAGTGTGCATGGGAGCTACTGATTGCTATATTTAAATGATATGCCGATTTGATAATAAATCTTGTGTTTCACAATCTGAAAGACTTGTTGCTAATTTTCGCGTATTGGATTTACTAGACATACTCATCGCTTTACCAGATTTTTCATCAGATCTAACTGTCGTTAACACATCTATTGCCGTTGCTATGCTTAACACTGTTACTCTATCTGTAGATTCAAACATTATTAATGGAACGACAGCCGCTATCATTCTTGCTGCATCATTGTAGAAGAAGTCCTGAAAATATATGTTATTAGTCAACTTGTTACCTGTAAAGTACTCAGTGATTTGATTAGCATGATACTTAGATGCTACTAAGGAACCAAACCGCATAAATTTTACTGCAGTAGCACAATAAAACATCTTATCTTCATACCAGTTTGTATCTTGATCTCTATAACAAAAACATAAATATTCTGAGATCAATGTCAAAACTGCAGCAGCATAAGTCCAATTTGGCCACATTCTATATCTTGATATTTGTTTCTTCTCTTTATCAGAAACAATGCATTCAAAATCCACATCTGCCTTTATATCTTTAATCAATTTCACATATATATTTTTTAGTTTGCTTATTTCACTTTCATCTTTTTTAATCTGTGTATATAGTAAATGAAATAAGCGTTTGATGTATTTACTATTATTTATTTTTTTATCATCTAACAAAGCAGGCACTATACTATCATAGAAAAATTTATTTAGCGTTTGTTCTACAAAACGTGCAACTTTACTTTGCTCTTCTATTACACCAGTAGGTACAAGCCAACGTAATGCGGTTATTCTAAGTATGTAATCCTTGGTGTGATTTTGAATCAAGTCAATAGGCTGCAACATAAGGTTTGTCAGCCATCTTATTCCAATAGTTCCCTGAGATAGTATGTTATGTGAGAAAGCGGGAATGTTTTTATTTAAAAATTGAATTTCATATCTGTTACATTGCTCAAGTATGTAATTATTAATCTTTTTTGCTTTTGTACCTGAAAAAATAATTTGAGGGAAAGCTGCAAAGACTTGCAACACAGCAAGAAGTGTAGTAGGTACGGCAACTAATTGATACCATGGGTCATCTTCGTCAATTACATCATATCTTAAATATGTAATTGTTGCTACTGCAGTGACATAGAACGTAGCTATTTTTCCTGACTGATTACTTATTGCATCTGATATTCTTAACAAAAAAGATACATATTTTTTTTCATGGTTAAATTTTTTGTTTGTCTTTTCTGTGATTGCTGAAGATTCTACCAATTTTTTGATTTCATCTGAAAAACATAGGCATAGATTTTTTTCCCTTTTATAACTTCCTTCTATTGTGGAAGATACAACACTGTCATATATTATTGCTTTAGCTAGGTAACGAAATAAGAAATACTTTTTAGTCAGTGGATATGCTATGCTTTCCAATGTTTTTGCTTTCTCTATAATTTCTCCTTCCCGTTCTTTGTTTTCTTCTAACAGCTTTTCAGCTGCTATTGCAAACGCATTAAATTCAATTGTATCATCTATTTTTAATTCATCTATTACTTTAGAAAATAATTGGTCAAGCTCTTCTCCTATTTTTTCCTTGAGAAAATTATCTAACTCACTAGCAACATTGCTATCTTCACATTTTTGTGAGCTAATTATCTTACTTAATTCTTGTGTTAAGAGAGTATTTTTATCTTCTATTGATAATTTACGTTTAAAACATTCTTTAAGTGCATCACCCCAATTAATAGTTAATATATTTACAGAAACATTATAACACCTCTGAATAAAAGTTTGTTTCTGATTATATAAGTCAATTACTTTTTTAAATTCCGCTGTCATATGTGTTAATCTAATTTGTATAAGTAGTATGCTAATTCTTGTAAATTATACTTAAAAAGTCATTTTTTTAATAAAACTAGTATTTTATTTATTAATATAAATTTTGAACTTATTTTCAAGATAATTTTTCATCAGACTTAAGAACCATTGCAGTAGACTTCTTTAATATGTTATGTTACAGCTTATTCTTAAGTTTGCAGATTGGTTCTAAATTTAACCAGATATGTTTCTGAGCAACTCATTAATCGAAGTTTTAGAGCGTGTTTTGTCATCTACCTTTTTTACAATTACAGCGCAGTAGAGAGAAATGTTGTTTTTAGATGGAATAGATCCAGGGACTACTACAGAATAAGGAGGGATTTCGTTATAGTATATTTCGCCAGTCTCACGATCTATGATTTTTGTTGATGATCCGATATAAACACCCATAGCTAAAACTGAGCCTTCTCTAACAATTACACCTTCAGCTACTTCACTGCGTGCACCAATGAAGCAATTATTTTCGATAATAACAGGAGCAGCTTGTAGAGGCTCAAGAACACCACCAATACCAACACCACCTGAGATATGACAGTTTTTTCCTATTTGTGCACAGCTACCAACAGTTACCCAACTATCTATCATAGTACCAGAATCAATGTATGCTCCCATATTGACAAAACTTGGCATAAGCACAACATTTCCAGCAATATAAGCAGAATGGCGAACAAAACAGCCAGGTACAGCCCTGATTTTAGATTTTAAAAACTTATCATGACTCCAAGTATCAAACTTATTATTGACTTTGTCAAACCACCAAGCTTTACCACCTTCTGTTGCTGAATGACCAAAATCGATCACATATGGATCCACAATGCGAAAATACAATAATATTGCCTTTTTTATCCAATCATTGACATGCCATAAGTCAGATACTTTCTCTGCTACTCTAATTTTACCATCATCTAGAGAGCTAAGTACTTCTTGAATAGCTTCTTTGAGCTCTATGTTATTTGATGCAAAATTATTATCTTTTTCATTCCAAGCATTTTCTACAATTGATTTTATCTGGTCCATAGCTTTATTTAAAAATAAATTTATCACTTAACATAACAAGATTTGCTGTGCAACAGTAATTTATATAAGCATTTATATTAATATAAAATGACATTATACTTAGAACCTATCTTGAAATTGCTTGTGCAGTGGATTTTAAAAATAATTTTATGATACACAAGTCAATTTTCTTGTAAATATTGGACATATTTACAAGAAAATTAACGATGTAGAGTGTGAAATTAGATTAAAATAGCTGTATAATGAACTTCAAGACAGGTTCTTATAGCCTGTTTTAAATATTATAGAAAAATAGAAGTAATGGAAGTACTCGAGTTTACTGTCGATGAGATAAATAAAATTCTGCAAGATTTAATTCATGATATGTTCTATTTTATTCGTGTACGTGGTGAGATTAGTAATCTATCACAGCCAAAATCTGGACATATATACTTTACTCTCAAGGATAAAAATTCTGTACTATTTGGGGTATGCTGGCAAGGTACAAAATTACAATTTCAGCCTGAAGATGGCATGGAAGTAGTCTGTACAGGTTATTTAACTACTTATCAATCTAAGTACCAAATAGTTATAGAAAAAATAGAACTAATTGGCAGTGGTGCCCTACAAGCTATGCTTGAAGAGCGAAGAAAAAGGTTAGAGAAAGAAGGATTATTTAAAAATAAAAGACCACTGCCATTTTTGCCTAAAATAATTGGCGTAGTTACTTCTCCAACTGGAGCAGCAATAAATGATATTATTAGTCGTGCCAAGGAGCGTTTTCCAATTCATATATTGATATCGCCAGCTGCAATGCAAGGAAGTAATTCTGCACAGGAAGTAGCAGATGCAATTATGAGTTTAAATGAGAGGCAAGTAGATTTAATTATAATTGCTAGGGGAGGAGGAAGTATTGAAGATTTGTGGGCGTTTAACGAGGAATTAGTTGTCAGAGCTGTAGCAAATTCGAGAATACCAACTATATCTGCAATTGGGCATGAAATTGATTTTACTTTAGCTGATTATGCTGCAGATGTCAGGGCACCAACACCAACTGCAGCAATAGAAATG
Source organism: Anaplasmataceae bacterium (assembly GCA_031546805.1). Classification (GTDB taxonomy): domain Bacteria; phylum Pseudomonadota; class Alphaproteobacteria; order Rickettsiales; family Anaplasmataceae; genus Mesenet. The sequence continues at coordinate 24,612 of JAVBJW010000005.1, read as the reverse complement.
GCTATACCTAAAAAAGAAGAAGTCCTTTATAAATTAGATAATGCTATGAGTAAAATTAATAATTTTATGAAGTATCTTCTGCAAGAAAATGCCTATTCTTTAGCACAGCTATTAAATCAACTAATAAAACAAGAAGTAAAAATAGAGGGCATTAAGTCTAAACTTTTAACGTATAAAAATACACTTGATTTACAAATTAAAAATATTCTAAGTAGAAAGGAAGCGGAATTAATGAACTTAAGTGTCAAGTTGCAAAAGTATGATCAAGTAAGACTGCTGAGCATTGGTTATGTAACAGCATGTGATAAAAATGGAAACTATATTTCTAGTGCTAAGTTAGTAAAAAAAGGTGACTGCATAACCATTAAGTGGGCTGATGGTGCGCACATTGCTGTTATTGCTGATTAAGTTTTTATAACTTAACAGGTTTTACATTATTAATTTTATTTAAGAGTAATGTAATTGGGGAAGAAATGCATAATGTAAATTATGATACATATATTAATTTATGATAGTGAAATAAGTAATTGAAGGTAATAAAAAGTATTATATTATATAATTGGGTATGTAGGCAAAGTTTCTGTAAATTGGTCAGGTTAGAGATAAAGCAGCCACGTCAGAATAATTTTGGGTTATATGCCCATGATATGGTTTCTTATGAATATTGCACTTAAGTATAGGCCAAACACATTTCAGGACTTGATAGGACAAGGTGTATTAGTTCAGGTTTTGCATAACTCGTTTATCTTAGACAAAATCCCACAGTCTATACTACTTGCCGGAAGCAGTGGAGTTGGTAAAACAACAACTGCGAGGATTATAGCTTTATGTTTAAATTGTTCATTAGGTCCAACACCTAATCCTTGTGGAGTTTGTTCAAGCTGCACAGCAATAAAAAACTCAAGACATCCTGATGTTATAGAGCTTGATGCAGCAAGTCATACAGGTATTGAAGATATTAAAGTCATACTTGAAAATGCTTGTTATTTGCCAATCAATTCTGGATTTAAAGTATATATCATAGATGAAGCTCATATGCTTTCAAATAGTGCATTCAATGCTTTGCTTAAAACGTTAGAGGAACCTTTATCTAACATAAAGTTTATCTTGGCAACGACAGAGATAAAAAAAATTCCAGGAACTGTTATCTCTCGTTGTCAACGTTTTAATTTGGAGAGAGTTCAAGCAAGCAATATAATAGAGCATTTGAGTAATATAGCAAAAAAAGAGAGTCTTGCTTTTGAAGTAGACGCATTAAAGTTAATAGCACGTAATTCTGATGGTTCTATGCGTAATGCTCTATTTCTACTTAATCAGGCGATGTTGTATAGTAGCGAGAAGGAAATTTCAGCTTCTATAGTTGAAAATATATTGAGCTTAACAGATAGAGAAACATTATTTGATCTTGTTTTATCGCTATTAGAAGGCAACTATGTTCAAACTTTGATCACTTTTAAAAAGGCGTGCAAAAATGCTAATTCCACTTCTCTTTTGGAAGAGTTGTTGCAAACTATACATTTATTGTGCTGCTTTTCAATAACTGGAGTAAAAAATGACACTATAACAGAATATGAAATGAGAAGAATAATAGAACTGAGTAAAAAAAAGCCATTGACATTCATGCTTAGGTTATGGCAAGTTCTTTTTAAAGGAATTCAAAATGTAAAAATATCTTCGTGTAGTGATTCGTTTTCCGAAATGGTCTTGATCAATTTGTGTTGTTTGGCAGATTTGCCATCACCAACACAAGTTGTAAAAAATATACTTACAGATAAAAATAATTACCGAGATTTAGAGATGCTGCACAATATAACAAAAGAGCAGAATGAGAAGAAAGATTATAATTTTCAGGAGATTTTAGAGTTACTGGATCAAAATAAGCAAATTTCTCTTTACAAGCAGCTATGTCATAGTGTAGAATTAATTAGTTGTAATGCTGGTTGCTTAAGGTTAAAGCCTAAAGTTTTATTATGCGAAGGCTTTGCTGCTAAGTTAAGCCAATGTTTAAATGCTCTAACTAAGATAGAGTGGTATATAGTGATTGATGATTATGTTGATCATGTAGAAGTTTCTCAAAATATACCTTCTGTTAAAAAAGTTTTAGATGTTTTTGAAGGTGCAAAAATAAAAAATATAAGCAAACAATATAAGTAAAGGGAATTGTTGTGGATATTAATCAAATTAAAAAGCAAGCTGCAGCTATGCAGAAAAATTTTATGGAAGCGCAAGCAGGTCATACAGGCAAGGAGTTTGATGGCGTTGCTGCTGGTGGCAAAGTTTCTGTAATCATAGTTTCAACTGGAATAGGAAGTTTTAAAGTTAAAGAAGTTAACTTAGATGCTGAGTTGTTAAAATGTGAAAATAAAGATATTATAGGGGATTTAATAGTAGCAGCATCTAATGATGCAATTAAAAAAGCTGAAGAAGATAAACAAAATTTATTCTCAGATTTTGCTGGTATGATGGGTTTACCACCTGAATTTAAATTACCATTTTAATGTACTAAATAAAATTATCACATATATATTTTTAATAGCATTGTCTAATATAAAATTAAGGCTATAAATGTACTTCTTTTTTTATTATTTTATGCTATAATAATAATGTACTATTAAATATATTTGCTCTGAAGATGGGTATGTTTAATATAATTATTTGTTGTAACTTAAGTCTTTTGACTAGGTTTCAAAGTAGAGGGGTTGTTAATGCCGTATTCTCATCCAGTTGATATAAACATTGGTCAAAAAATAAGAGAGTTAAGGCTTGCGAGGGGGATGAGTCAGGAAAATCTAGGAAACAAGATTGGTATTACTTTTCAGCAGGTACAAAAATATGAGAAAGGAGTAAATCGTATTTTAGCTAGCAGGTTATATGATCTAGCAAAAGTGTTGGCAGTAGATATTGTTCACTTTTTTTCTAAATCAGATACTCTTCATGAACATGAGAATAGTTTTGAATACAATCATTGTCCTGAAAGCAAAGAAATTTTGGTGTTAGTTAGAGAATATACTAACATTAAAGATAAAAAAATACGTAGTGCAATATATTCTTTGATAAAATCTCTATCACATGATGAAAATAATGGATCAAATAAAACTAAGTAAAAAGATAATTTTATATTGATTAACAATGCATATATTGTGATATTTATGTAGACTTTAATTCAATTTTAATTATTATTCTTTTTTATTGAGAATTAAAATTTATAAAGGTTAATATTATGAACATTTGTTATAGGAAAATTATTTCTGGAACTGCCTTAGTAACATTGCTAGCTTTTTTTCCAGGATACTCTTTTAGTAGAGAAGTAGGTAACACACCTGCTGGTCCGATTGAAGGAGATATGGGTGGTTTTTATATTACTGGACATTATCATGGTGAGTTCTTTAATAATATCGGTGAATTCAAAGGAAAAGAAGATGCAACTGGTGTTGTAACACAAAAGATTCTTGGGTGGAAAAAGGATGGTACTCTTTCACAAGAGTATAAGCCTGAATATAAAGCACAACTTTTTGCTGGTGGTGGTGCTGTTGGTTTTGCTATGGAAGGTTTAAGAGTTGAGCTTGAAGGTTTATATTCACAAATCAATATTAATAATAAGGATTTTACAAAAGAAGAAAATGCACAATATGTTGAGTTGCAACGTAACAATGACTCCTCTGGAGGTACTATGAATACTGCTCCAATAAATGCATTTGCAAGTATAGATACAACACTTAGAAAAGATACAGCAGCTGTAGATGTACCTAACTCTCGTTTAGCTGCATTTAAAATGAAAAATGAAGGCTTTAGAAATATTGCTGGTATGGTTAATGCTTACTATGATATTGAGAGCGAAGATATGCCAGTTGTTCCATACATCGGTATTGGTGGTGGTTTAACTCAAATTAAATTCTTGGGTAAAGAAAGGTATGCTTTTGCTTATCAAGCTAAAGCAGGAGTAAGTTATGCAGTAACTCCAGAGGTAAAACTTTTTGCTGGTTACCGCTATTTTGGTGTCTTTGGTGACAAATTAAAAGAAGTTAAACCAACAGCTCCAATAACTGTTGCTGCTGCTGCTGCTGCTGGTGCTGCTGGTGCTCATCCTGCACGTGTTGAATCAACTACTGCAACTATTGAAAATAAGTTTGGTGTTCATGGTTTAGAAGCTGGTGTAATATTTAATTTCTAAGTATGATTTAAGGTTTACACGGGCTTTTTTATGTCCCGTGTAAATTTTATCATTTAAGTTTTATATATTTAAAAGTATATAAATTTACTGCGTATAATATAAAAGCAAATACTTGATGTGCTAAAGCAAAAGTCATCGGTACTCTAAGTAATAGTGCTATAACTCCTAAAGTGATTTGCATGATAAGGCATAATAAAAGCATGTAAAAAAGTTTTATGTTTTTATTCTTTATCGTCAAAAGTAACGTCAAAGTTATTATTACAAATGCTAAGCTTCTGTGTATAAATTGCACAGTAATGTTATTTTCAAAGATATTGAGCCATTTTGGTTGAATAAAAAATAAACCTTGTGATATATCCATAAGTGGAAAGGTATTATAAATTAAACCGGCATTTAGTCCAGCAACAAAAGCACCAAATACTATCTGTATAAAAGTTAAACCTAAAATTAATACTAAAAGTACCATACTACTTATATTTACTTCTCTTCTTTGTCTTGGATTTATTATATAGTTGGTAAATTGCAACCATAATAAAGAAAAGATTATAAGTGTTAAAGTTAAGTGAATGGCTAATCTGTAGTGACTAACATGAGGATGGTCGATTAGTCCACTTTTTACCATATACCACCCAGCAAAACCTTGTGTAAACCCAAGTGTTAGTACAATAAGTAATCTTATAATTGAAGTCTTAGGTAATTTTTTTTTTAGTAAAAAATATACAAATGGTATAAAAAAAACAAGGCCTGTAAGCCTTGCAAGTAATCTATGTGTATATTCTATCAAATAAATTTTTTTAAATTCTGCTATACTAATATTATAGTTTAAGCTCTTATACTCAGGAGTGGTCTGATATTTTTGCTTTTCCAAAAGCCATTGATTTTCACTGAGCGGTAGTAGTATTCCTGTTATTGGTCTCCATTCTGTAATTGATAATCCAGATTTTGTAAGTCTTGTAACTCCACCAATACATACCATTGCAATAACCATTACACAACATAGAAAAAGCCAAGTAGCCACTTTGCTCATAGGTGAGATCCATGTTTAGTTTTATTCCAGTGTTGAGGGGATTTTATCAGCTCCCATAAAGCAAGAACACTGGCAATTGTATGCAGCAACCAATATACAGGAAAGATCATAGCTAATAGATAAAAACTTGCCTTCATTTTTTTATCATTTATTGCAGCAAATAAGGTTACTGTATTTATAATATATGCAAAAGCAAAGTAGTATAAAAATATTTTGTTGAAATGTTGTATGAGTATAAGAGATGCAAATACGAATGGGGTAGAAAAAAAAGTAAAGGCTGTTGTTCCAATAAAAAAATTTAATAGTAAAACCCCTTTTAATCCAGTCATTTTATACAATTGTTTGATATTTTTCATATGAACAATGTATGTCTTAATATAACCTTTTATCCAACGAGCACGTTGTTTAATCCAGGCAAAGATATTAATTGGTGATTCTTCCAAAGTTTCTGAATCAATTATTTTAACATTATAACCCATTGAAGCTAGTCTTAAACCAAGATCAGCATCTTCAGTAACATTATATGCGTCCCATAAGTATGCTTTTTTTAATATTTCTACTAAAAAATGGTTGCTGCTGCCACCCAAAGGTATTGGTGCGTTAATTTTTTGTAAGCCAGGTAGCAGGTAATTAAACCAACTAATATATTCCAATGAGAAAAATTTGGTTAAAAGATTATAATCACTATTATAATAGTGCAGCTTTGCTTGTACACAAGCTAACTGGTTCCCTTCTCGTTCGAACTCAGCTAAAGCTTTTTTTAGCTGCATGGGATCCGGTCTATCGTCCGCATCATAAACAACAACGTATTTTCCTTTAGCAAAACATAAAGCGTAATTGCATGCCTTAGATTTTGTTCTTGGCAATGAATTTGGGACTGTAATAATTTCAAAGCTTTTTGGTATATTAAACTGCCATGGACTTTTCGCTGTCTCTTTATCATCCTCTTCTATAATGAGCTTTATATCTAATTTAGATTTTGGATAATCAATATTACTAATATTATTGATTAGTTGTTCAATAACCTTACCTTCTCTTAGTACAGGCAGGAGTATTGTATACAGTGGCAATTCATCATCATTTGCTACTTTATAATATCCATGCTGATTTACTTTTTTATTGCAAAAACCTAGCAGAGTTATTATATATCGAAACAATGTACTAGAATAAAATATAATTAATATAATCAACAATGATGCTACTGCAAAACTCTTAGTTAAGGTAAGTATAGAAATTACAACAGTAAATATTACGTAAGTTATAGAACTAAGCTTTATATCTTTAGCTGAAAATTTACTATTTTTATAATATAAGTAGTTTGTTGCAAACTCTGTGTAACCAAAAAAAGAATTAAGTGAATTAATGATTTGATCAGAGTTTGACTTAAGTAAAACAAAATCATTATTATACTTTTTTTGCAGCCACTTTATAACTTGCAAATCATCATTACTTGCTATAATAAAAGTAATGTTATTTAACCTTTGCCAAGGTAATAAGTTAAACTTGTAATAATATGGTTTATCATCAACATTCCAAACATCATAATCTAATATGACATTAGTTACATCAATTTTTCTACACATTAGTGTAATTTTTTACTTAAATCACGCGATAAAGAAGAAACAATTTCGCTATTATTAGCTTGACTACCTATATGTTCTTGTATTAATTCTTCAACTGCTTTAGCAGCTATCATTGTTGAATCTGTTTTTAATTTCTGTATTACTTGTAAAATTTGATCATCTATTTTTTCCGTAATAAAATTTTGATAATCTTCAAGAATATTTTCTATTTCCTTTTTTTTATTTTCAATTATTAAATTAGCTTCGTTACTAGCATCTTGTAAAATTTTTTTAATTTCTATTTGAATACCTTCATTTTTTAATAGTACGGAATTTAAAAAGGATAAAGACTCTTCTTGTATATCTAAAAACTCTTTCACTTGAGTGCGAGTATCATGGCGCTTTTTGATTAAAAAATTGCTTATTAACTTATAACCTGGCTTATATGCAAATACAAAACTTACAAAAAATGCAGAAGAAATAATTAGTGCTGTAGACATTTATGATAAACTCTCCTTAAGTAATGAATTAGTAATAACCTCTAGTTTGCTATAGTCTTCAACATCAGAATTAACTAACTTATTGTAATAAATAGCTGCTATAGCAACAGCTGTTTTCACAAGTTCGGAATGTATTTCTATTTTATAATTTACTATCTTTTCATCAACTAATTTTATCATCTCAGCAGTTTCGATATCTAATAAGCTGTTCATACTACCTTCTAATAGCTCAGCTTTTTTTATTGCGTTGTATACAATTTTTGAAGCTTCTAATTTTGCTTTTTGTAAAATTTGCTCACGATTTTTTATTTCACATTCGGCAATTACACAAAAAGACGATGCATTGTTAATTGCTTTATCTATTGTTTCGTATCTCTTTTTTATTGTATTTTCAATCTTTGGCAAAATAAAATGACTTAGTATGAAATACAGTAAAAAAAAGAAAGTGGTAAACCAAAACAATTGAGATAAATAAGTAGATATATCTAACTGAGGCATCACTTAACTACGAATATTAATAACAGTGCAATTATAAATGCAAATAACCCCATACCCTCAACTAATGCTGCACCAATAAAAACATATGTTTTTAATTTACTTTCAGATTCAGGATTTCTTGCTATACCATTCAACATAGTAGAAAATATATTGGCAATACCTAGAGCAGCACCTAACATGCCAAATATGCTGAAACCAATTGCTATATATTTCAAAGACTCCATATAAACCACCTTTAAATTAACTCAATATTAACAAATTATAATAACTATAATGTCCGAAGTCAATTAATGTTTATTCACAGCATCTGATAAATACACAGATGTAAGTGCAATAAATATGTATGCTTGCAAAATAGCTACAAACACCTCAAAACCAATTAATATCATGATAAATACAAATGGTAAAGGTGTAAGAAATATGTTCATTTGCGTAATAAAACCAGCTATTACTTTTATTATTGTATGACCTGTTACCATATTTGCAGCTAAACGAATTGCAAGACTGACAGGACGAGCAAGATAAGCAAATAATTCAATAAAAACCATCAGTGGTGCAAGCCATAAAGGGGTACCTTGTGGTAAAAATATACGCAAAAATCCTAACCCTTGTTGTTGAAATCCAGTAATTGTTACACTCAAAAAAACTATCATTGCAAGTGCAAAAGTAACTATAATATGGCTTGTAACAGTAAAGCTAAAAGGTAAAGGCAGCATCCCAACAATATTACACGTTGCAATAAAAATAAATATAGTGAAAATCAGTGGTATATGTTGCAACCCTTTTTTTCCACTACTGCTTTCAAGAGTTGAAACAATAAATTCGTAAACAAACTCCACTGCTGATTGCCAATAACCAGGTATTATCGATTGTTTTCTTATACCAAAGAGAAATAAGAAAACTGCAAGTATAACCGAAATCAGCATATAGAGTGAAGAATTTGTAAAATCTATGCTGTATCCAAATACAGTTGGCAGTTTTATTATGGTAAATACTTTAAATTGCTCTAAAGGATTAATCAACATTTAAAATTCCTAAAATAGAATTATATGTTAATATATTTTTTAGGTTAGTCAATTTTGTTTAGATAGTAAGTTTATATCTATCCAATATCAAGAATATCAAATTCAAACTACCACTAGAACTTTAAAATGCCAATTTAGCTATATAAAATTAACATAAAGTTAATCTCTTTATTGTAGAATTAGTGATGTTATTTAATGAATTAAGGTGATAGATGTGTCTAAATGTGTTGGTAACATTGAACTAAAGTTAGGTCGTGGGGAAGATGTTGGAAATTATTATGATGATGAAAGATGTTCTACAGTAATATTAAAAAGTTCATCAGATAATAAGAAAATTGGTAGTTATCCTACACATTTTTATTTCTTTGCATCTAATAATGGAAGTCTTAATAAAAATAACCTTAATGAGAGAACAATTCATCGATACTTTTCAGGAAAAAAAGTAGAGTCTGTTATAAATGTAGAAAAAGATGATTCAGATAAACTCAAATTAACTCTTTGCAGCGGAGACAGATGTTATTCGATTGAAAAAAATGAAATAGAGGGAAATATTGACTTACAAAAATATGTCGAAACGAAAGAAACAATTTATGTAAAACAAGAAGAAGGATCAAGAATAGTATATTTATATAATATTCAAGGTAATAAAATAGGGAATCTTATTAAAGATGCCCTTATTATTAACACTAACGAAGATCCATCTGGTAACCCAGGTTCGCTACATGTATTACGATATACTGGTCTAAGTGCAAAAGATGATGTAGGCCTAAATGGAAATGGAAGAGATCCAAAGTATTATAACAAGCATTATGAAGATGAAATAGAATTCTCTATAAGCAAAGAGAACGGAAAATATCAGACACACCTCGTAGATCAGGATAGCGCCCTAATTGAAATAATTACAAAAACTATCGACAGTACTATAGATTATAACGTGTTGGATAAAATGATAGAGGAAAAAAATCTATATTGCAAAATAGAAGAACTATGCAAAGAACTTGATAACATAAGTTTAGAAATTGATAGAACGCATCATTCTTGTGTAAATAATATTTTATCTCATAACGCTTTAACTCCTTCTCATCAGGAAGAACTATGCAAAGAACTTGATGCAACAAGTATGGCCTTGTCAAGAGATCATCATCCATGTGCAAGTAGTATTTGATCTTATAGTGCTTTAATTTATGATGATCAACCAGCATATAATGCTAGTTCATATCAGCTTATAGCTTAGGGCTTGCACAATTTTAATTTTACATTAATGGAGTAATTTATGACAGAATTAGTAGATAAAATTTCGCAATTAAAAGAAGAGAATGAAAATTTTCAATCTCAAATTAGTGAATTGAATAAAATTGTAGAGATTCAGAATAGTAAAATTGAGGAATCAGCTGGACAATGTAATAAACTTGACACATCAGCAAAAGTAGATTTGGGATTATCATGTGGATTTAATCAGTTAGTTCTCAATGGAAAATTCACTGATTATAATAATGAGTTTAATACATCAGGTAAAATGAATTTAGGGTTATTATGTAAGTTTGATGAGTTGAGTTTGGAAAGCAATTCTTTAGAGCATACTCATAACAGTGAAATTATATAATTAGAACTATATTTTATAAAAAGGTTAATTGATGGAATCTCTATTAACCTTAATTAACATGGGAAAGATAATTAATGGAGTTAAAAATGCCAAACGGACCTGAAGTGAGTGACAAATTAACCTTACCCGAACGAATACAACTGGCATCAGAACAAGCTAAAAGTTTGGGAGAAACAATAGAAAAAATAGAATTGGTAGGTCAGTCTACAATAGAAAATATAATAGATGCAGGCACAAAAGTATCTAATAGCATTAGCGCTCTAACTGGTGACGTTAATGATCTTTCTGAGAAAAACACGAAGTTGTCTGCAGCAGTTGATGCTCTTTCTAAAGATGTGGGAAAACTTGAAGATATAGTAAAAAGTAATAAAGACCTATCTACTAAAGTTGAAGAATTGACCAAAAAAGATGGAACAATTTATAAATTAGAGCAGGAAATGAGAGATATTAAGGGGTTAATAGATGGTCACAATCCAGATACAGGGCTATTTAAAGAAATAAACGACCATTTTACCGACCTTATGGGGTCATAAATTAAGTTTATGTCTTCTAGAGAAGACTACCTGATTATTAATTTTTAGATAAAAAGATAATACTAATATTAATTATATAAACCACTTATTAATGGAGGCAATATGCCTAAAGTTACATTACCAATAATAATGAAGCAGCTTGAAGATGCTGTAAAAAAAATAGATGCAATAACTTCAAGCACTCAAAATCTACCAAATAAGACTGACTTAACGAATGCAACTAAAGATTTATCCAAGAAGACTGACTTAACTCAAATTGAAAATGCAACTAAAGCAGATGGTACTCTTGATAAGCTTATAGGCACAAAAAGTACTGAGTTATCTAACAAAATAGATGCAATAACTAAACAAGGTGGTGATTTAAATAAAACATATGTAGCAGTTGAAACACTAACTAAAAAAGGTGGAACGTTTGAAACGTTGATAGGTACACATGATTCAAAAGATCCCAATAATGATACAGGTTTGTATAAAGTCATACATGATAATTTCACTGAACTTATGGGTTAACCATAAATATTGCAGACAATAGACTAACACGGGGGATGGTATGTCCATTTTATCAGATATAAAAGATAAACTTGATCAAATAATAAATACAACTACAAAATTATCCAACGGAATTTCTACCACCCCCAAAGAATTCGAAGTAAAAGTAACAAAAGGAAACGAAATAACAGGAAGTAAGTATGAAGTTGAAATAGAACTGGAAGGGAAGAAGGTTGGTGCTTTCTCACAGATAGGGTATTATTTTTATGATGGTAACATTTATATCTATGATCACTTCAAACTTAATGAAAGTGTTTCCCTGCCATGGCAGTATCACCATCTAAAAGTGATAAAAACTGAAGATGATGATTATAAGTTGGTTTTTTGCAATCAAAGTGGCCATGAATACTATGCAGTTCCAGATGATTATAGGTTTGTTGGTATAAAGAGTATAAAAAATGTTGATCTGGCAAAATATTATAATAAAAACGGCTCTCACCCATCGTTTATTGCCAAAGCAAGTAATGATAGTTACTCACATTCTCAGCAGCGTGGAGTAGATATATATGATATAAGTAATACAAAAGCAGTTGGGTCATTAATAAATGAATTTGGTTACTACGATATACAGAACAAGTTTCATTATACTAACTATCAAATGGGGACTCAAAATCATTCTTATGACCCTCCTTCATTCACTATTACAAAGGGAGATAATCAGTGCCAGCTACATAAGATGAAAATAGGTAGCAGTGATCATCGCTTTTTAAATGACACCATAGACTGTAGCTTAGTTGAATATATAGCAAATAATGTAAATAACATAATTTAAGACTTCTTATTAAATAGTAAATCTCTATCTATATAATAAAGTTAAAATAGGATTTACACAATACAAAAAATACTTTACAAGTCAAAATTTGTATAATAAATAGAACTTTAATAGGAGTTTTAAGTATGACAGAGATCACAAAGCTTGGTGTTGCAAAAAGGATGTCTAATATTAAAGCATCACCAATTCTTGCAATTGCTGATAAAGCCAATGAACTTAAAGCTAAGGGTTTTAACTGTTATAATATGAGTGCTGGTGAGCCTGATTTTGATACTCCTGAGCATATAAAGCAAGCAGCAATTGCTGCAATGAAAGCAGGCAAAACAAAATATACTGCCGTTAGTGGCACTAAAGAGCTGAAAGAGGCAATAATAAATAAGTTTAAAAGAGATAATGGCCTCACTTATAATTTAAACCAAATTTGCGTTGGTACAGGAGCAAAACAAACTTTATATAATTTATTTATGGCAACTATAAATGATGAAGATGAAGTTATAATTCCTGCTCCATACTGGGCTTCTTATATTGATATGGTCAGTATTGCAGGAGGGAAACCAGTTGTAATTGCGTGCAAACAAGAGGATAACTTTAAATTACGCCCTCATTTACTAGAAGAAAAAATTACTGATAAAACAAAATGGTTAGTTATTAATTCACCTAATAACCCTACAGGAGCTGTATATACGTACGAAGATTTAAAGGGTATTACAGAGGTTTTGCTTAGATATCCACATGTAAATGTAGTAACAGATGATATATATGAGCATATTATATATGATGACGCAAAATTCTTTACCATTGCTGAGGTTGAGCCAAGGTTATATGAGAGGGTTTTTGTAGTAAATGGTGCTTCAAAAGTTTATTCTATGACTGGGTGGAGAATTGGTTATATCGCAGGCAGGAGTGATATAATTGCTGCAGTTTCAGCTATACAGTCTCAAAGTACTTCTAACCCAAATTCCATTGCTCAAGCAGCTACTGTAGAAGCATTAAATGGTGATCATAGCTTCTTAAAAGAAAGAATAGAAATTTTCAAGAAACGTAGAGATTTAGTAATAGATAAGCTCAAGCAAGAGTTATCAGTATTCACTCCAGATGGTGCATTTTACTTATTTATTTCATGCAATAATTTAATAGGTAAACATACAAAAAATGGTAAGTTGATAAAAAATGACTTAAGCTTCTCAGAGTATCTTTTAGAGAATTACTTAGTTGCAGTAGTCCCTGGTATTGCTTTTGGTATGCAAAACTTCATTAGAATCTCTTATGCAGTTTCTGAACAACAGCTATCTGATGGTTGTGATAGTATAATTAAAGCATGCAAAGAATTATCATAGACTCAGTAAACTAAATTTTCAAAGAACTTTAATTTTATTTGTGATAGAAGCTCAAAAGTTGTTTTCGTACATTTTTAGAGACAAACATACTTATATCTCCACCAAGTCTTGCTATTTCTTTAACAAAACTTGAAGAAATAAACTGAGTATCTTCAGAGGCAGGCAGAAATATAGTCTCAATTTCTGGAATAAGTTTGTAGTTAATCCAACTCATTTGAAATTCATAATCGAAATCTGATACTGCCCTTAAGCCTCTAATTATAACTGAAGCGTTTTGTTTTTGGGCGAAGTGCGTTAACAATCCACTAAATGTTGTTACTTCAGCTTTTATTTCAAGTAATTCAATTTCATTTCGCACCATTTGCGCTCGTGCATCGGCAGTGAAAATTGCATTTTTTACTACATCCTGAGCTATACCAATAATCAGTTTATCAACTAATTTGTATGCTCTTTTAATGATATCAATATGACCAAAAGTGATTGGGTCAAAAGTACCAGGATATACTCCTATTCTTATTATCATAATTTTATCTTAACATTTTAAATAGCACAACAAACTTTATTATAGACACAACAGTATTTTTTGTTTAGAACTTTTAAGTTGGCTTGATAGCTCAGTCGGTAGAGCAAAGGACTGAAAATCCTTGTGTCGCTGGTTCGATTCCAGCTCAAGCCACATCTATTAAAATTTTTACAAATGCTTGCTTTTTGTAGCTCAATATATTATAGTATCGTGTTATTGTATTTTAGTTAATTGTATGTTCGCACTAAAAAATAAGGTTTATTATAAATTGTTTATTATTATAGTGTTTGTATCACTTTTTACAAATGTTTATGCCCAAGAAATCGCTGACCATGATGTAGATATAGGTGAGAATCAAAGTGAAATAGTAGTTGGTTTGTTGAAGACAGAAAAAGAAACTTATCCTTATGAATGGGAGTTTTCTGACAATATATATGAAATGCTGACATATATGAAAGCAAAAGTCCTGCTACTTGATTACAACAAAATAATTGACTTTGATAAGATACAAAAGGAAGCATTAGCTGAAGCTAAAAATGACCAATTGCTCGCACAGAGATTGGAGTTAGATAAAATTAAGGTAATCGTTAAAAATTTTATTCAAGAAAACAAAATTAATAGAATCTTTATAGCTGGAAATTATTATAATCTTGATACGGATCCTCTGCCACCAACTCCAAATCGTCAACTGATTACTGAAGCAATTGTAAAAATAATAGATGATGATCCAAGCATTCATATTATTGCTATCTGTGGAGGGTTGCAAGGTGTTATGCACGCAAAAGGAGTCGAAGTAGTTCGTGTTAATCAGTTAGTAGATGTAAAACAACAAGAAGCTCATTTAATATCAATGCCAAACCCTCAACAAGAAAATGTGCATCTGCATAAGCTCAAAATAGTACCAGAAAGTAGATTAGGAGCAATAGCATCCAAATTTATAAAACCTGATAAAAATGGCTGGTTTTCTGTTTATTTTCCTGATGCTCATGGTGGAGTGATAAATACTAGTGATAAAAATAAAGAGAAACTAGAACATCTTGGATATAAAGTAGTTGGATTTTCTGAAGATGGCATTATTGAGGTGATTGAGGATAAGCACGGTAATCTATACTTCCAAGATCACCCAGAAGCACTTGTAATTAATTCTGATAAAAACTACCCTGCAAAAGATAAAGAAAGAGAAGTTGCTACTTTAGTAGCAATTGCAATTATAAATGATTTTCTCTATCGTAAGTAATAATGAGAAGTTTTGTAAATAAATATATATTGTTTATATTACTGCTTTTATTTAAATTTAGTTTTGCTATTGCGCAAGTAGATGAAAAACCAATTGTCAACAAAGATTGCGACATCACTGTCGGTTTACTCAGAACAGAAAAAGAAACTTATTCCAATGAGTGGGCATCCTCTGATAAGATATGTGAGATGCTTGTCAATATGGGAGCAGATGTTGTATTGATTGACTATAATAAAATCTTTGATAGAGCAAGGGAAGAAGCATTACTTGAAGCTAAAAATGATATGATATATGTAGAAGAATTAGAATCAAATAAGATAAAAGTAATAGTTGAAGACTTCATTAAAGAAAATAGGATAAATAGAATATTATTACCCGGCAATTATTATAATGTTGATTCAGACCCTTTACCACCTACTCCAAATCGTCAGTTAGTTACCAAAGCAATTACTCAAATAATAGATGAAAATCCTAATATCAGTCTTCTTGCTATTTGTGGTGGTTTGCAGGGAATTATGCAGGCAAAAGGAGTTGAGGTAATTAGTATGAAAAAGTTACCAATAGTTGAAAAATATCAAAAATCTTATCACAACGATCGTCGCCTCAACAAATTAAAAATAGCCCCAAGAAATAGATTATCGTCGATAATATCTCGCTTTATAGAACCTGACAAAGATGGTTGGTTCTCAGTTTACTTACCTGATGCTCACAGAGAAGCTATTAACAATAGTAGTGAGAATATTAATAAATTGCAATCTCTTGGTTATAAAATTATTGGCTTTTCTGATGATTGTATTATCGAAGCAATTGAGGATAAACACGGGAACATTTATTTTCAAGGGCATCCAGAGTCTCTTATTTTGAGATCTAAGCGTTATTACTCTGAAAATTATAAAAAAAGAGAAGTTGCTACTTTAGTCACCATGGCAATAATTAACGATTTCTTATATCGTCAGTGCGGTGATGGGCCTCTTGCGTAAAAACTTACAATTTATATTTAATATTATTGTCTATGATTTGTAACTACAGAGGTATTTTCTTGCACCTCCAAAGCACTTGCTGGCTCACTTGACTCTAATGCAAAACATCTTGATAACTGTTCGTTTGCATTACTCTCACCATGATTATTATAATTTTGCGCTTTGGTTTTTTCACCAATCCTGTTGAAAATTTCTCGATTATGCTCATAAAGCTGTTGTGCAAGATCAGATTTAAGTATTAGATCAATTGGAGTTTTATCTTCTTTGTTTTTAATAAAGAGATCTGCTTTATAATCTAATAATAGACACATTATATCTGCACTTCTGCTTAATCTACATTGTTGTTTAAGTACTAGCAGAGCTTTATCACCTTTAATCCCATTTGAAATAATATTACTTAACTCATCACTAATTTTGATCATAACTGATACAGCTTTATGTAAGGGTGTATTATCTTTTTCATCTTTTACATTAGGATTAAGTCCTTTTTTAAGTAGTGATTCTAGCTCATTTACATCATCGCTACTAATATTTTCAAGAGAAACAAATCTATGCAACTCATCTTCTTGTTGCCTCTGCATTTCTTCAGGTATAATAATGATTCTTGTGTCATTAAATTTAGTTAAATTCATTTGTAAAAGATCTTTATCAATATCTTTTGAAGAGGAAAATTCTTCCAAAATCTTTCTAACGTTCTTATCTGGAGGTGTCGGCTCCATTGTTACTAGATTTGAAAAATCGAGCTTAGGAAGATCTAGCTTCATTTCTAAATTTGAAAGATCAAGCTTAACTAGATTAAGCTCATGTTCCGATTGATTACTAATCACTGAGCTAGCACTAGGATTGGTACTTGCAACTGAATTTTCGCTCTTTTTGAAGGTAAAAAGATTAATGAAGCCATTCCATACTCTTTTACAATACTGAATTACTCCCCTTAAAAACATACCTACTCTAATTCTTTATATCTATTAATAAATAATAACAGATTTGAATTAAATAATCAATAAAAAATTAATATTTTAAAATTTACAGAGATAGATATTATATTAAAATAAAGAAGTCTAGTAAGAAAAGTGACTATAATAATTGACGTACTTCTACCACTCCCGGTTAACAAAACTTTTTCATATATAGCAGATTCTAAGCTTTTAATTGGAGAGTATGTTGTTGTACCATTTGGCGGAAGGCATTTAATAAGTATAGTTTGGCAACCAAACAACAATACTACAGTTAGTAGTGATAAATTGAAGACTATAGATAATAAACTAGAATTACCTCTTATTAGAGAAGAGTTAATGCGCTTCATGAAATGGGTATCAAGCTATAACCTAATACCAATTGGTACACTACTAAAAATGGTGATCAATAGCGTTAATAACCTAAAAAATGTAGATAATGCTAAGCACAAAGAATTTATTGATTATAAAATAGATTGCAGTCTAACTTCTGAACAGGAAGCTGCAGCTAGTAGAATAATTAGTAACTTTAATAAGTATTCTGTTACTTTACTCGATGGAGAAACTGGTTCTGGTAAAACAGAGGTATATTTATTTGCCATTATAGAACTACTTAAAATTAATAAAGATGCTCAAATTCTTATTCTTTTACCTGAAATTGCTTTAACATCACAGCTCATCAAACGTATCTGTAATTGTTTTGCACATGATCAAATAGCAAAGTGGCATTCAGATCTAACACCTAAAATTCGTGCAAAAAATTGGGTCAATATAATATATGGAAATATACCTATTATTATAGGTACAAGATCAGCATTATTTTTGCCTTACAAAAATTTAAGATTAATTATAGTTGATGAGGAACACGATTCATCTTTTAAACAAGAGCAAAGCGTTATATACAATGCTAGAGATATGGCAGTGGTTTTAGCTAAAATAGAAAACATTCCTATAGTACTCTGTTCTGCTACTCCGTCACTTGAGACAATTAATAATGTTCAAGAAAGTAATTATGAACATTTATTGCTTACTAAACGTTTTGGTAAAGCAGAATTACCTTCGGTAGAAATTATAGATATGCGCACATGCAAAACCGCAAGTAAATGGATATCAGTTCGGCTTTATGAGAGTATGAAAGAAACTTTAGCAAATAATAATCAAGTAATGCTTTTCTTAAATCGCAGAGGCTATGCTCAGTTTATGCTTTGCAAAGCATGTGGTCATAAGTTAAATTGTCCAAATTGTTCTACTTGGCTTGTTGAACATAGAAAGAAAAATGTTCTATTGTGTCATTACTGCTCATATAGACTAACAATTCCAACAGTATGCATTAACTGCGAAGGTTCACTAATTTCGTATGGAATAGGAATTGAGAAGTTATCTGAAGAAGTGCTGAAGCTGATACCAGATGCTAAAATAGCAACTATCAGCAGCGATATAAGCAAAAAAGCAGCAGATGGTATTATTGATTTAATATTAAAGAACGAGGTCAATATTATCATTGGTACACAGATGATTGCTAAGGGATATAATTTTCCTAATTTAACTCTCGTGGGGGTAATTGATGCAGATTTTGGTTTAGACAATGCTGATCTCAGATCAGCAGAAAGAACATATCAATTACTACATCAAGTTTCTGGGAGATCTGGAAGATTTGATCAAAAAGGATTGGTGATAATGCAAACTTATGATCCAGAAAGTCTAATCATCAAAGCTTTGCAACATTATAAACGTAACTTATTTTATAAACTAGAACTTAAATCAAGACATGATGCAAATATGCCACCATTTAGTAGATTGATTGCGTTAATTATTACTGGAAAAGAGCAAATAAAAACGCTCAAGTCAGCAGAAAAAATAGTTCAATATATTCCCAGAAGCGATAATTTAATTGTACTTGGCCCAACACCTAGTTTTATAAGCTTCTTGAAAGGAAAGTATAGATATAGAATACTTCTAAAAATTAACAATAAAAAAGACTTATCAATACAACAGAATTTGAAGACTTGGATAGAGAATTGCAAGTTGCAATCTAGCATCAAGGTTATGATAGATGTTGATCCAATCAGTTTTATGTAATAATTTTGTTGTTACTTTACACTTACTTGGGTGTAAAAATTCACAAGATAATTGCTATTTGGCAAGGTTTTCTATATATGTTAAACAATCATAATTTAATAATTAAATGATAGAAAACTTAGTTGATCAGTTGATTAAGGCAACAGAGAATGCAGCTCTTGCTGCTTATGATTTGCTTGGTCTTGGCAGAGAAGAAGAAGCAGATAAAGTGGCTGTTGACGCAATGCGGTCTGCACTCAATTCTATAGAAATGGATGGCGTAATTGTAATTGGCGAAGGTGAAAGAGATGCAGCGCCAATGTTATACACCGGTGAACATGTTGGTACGAAAAAAGGTATAAAAGTTGACATTGCACTTGATCCTCTAGAAGGAACTTCTATATGTGCAAATTATAAAAGAGGTGCAATGTCTGTTCTTGCTGTTGCAGAAAGAGGTAATTTTTTAAGTGCACCAGATGTTTATATGGAAAAAATAGCTGTAGGTAGGAATTTACCAACGGGTGTGGTATCACTAAAAAATAGCATTGAGGATAATTTAAATAATCTATCTAAAGCAAAAAATTGTAAGACAAGTGAACTAGTAATTGTAGTATTAAGTAGACCAAGACACGAAGAATTAATAGCAAAAATTAGAAAATGTGGAGCAAGGATTAAATTAATAGATGACGGTGATGTTTCAGCTATTATTTCGCTACTAAGCAATAGCTATGATATGTATGTAGGAACTGGGGGAGCGCCAGAAGGGGTTTTAGCTGCGTCTGTACTAAACTCTATTGGTGGACAGATGGAAGGAAAATTAATATTTGACACTGATCAATTAAAAAAACGTGCTAGCGATCTAGGTATAAAAGACAAAGATAAAATCTATAAAATAAAAGATATGGTGCAAGGTCCATCGATATTTATTAGTACTGGCATTACAGATGGAGATATACTGAGTGGAATTAAATATAAAAATGATAGATATATTACTAACTCACTTACAATATCAAAAAATACTATAAGAAATGTTAAGAAAACTACTTATAAAAAAGAGGTCTATTGATAAATTAAGTTTTTTTCTTAAGTTTTGTATTGATTATTCTACCAAATATGATAATTTAGTAATTATTATAAATGGGGGATTCAATATGCCTAAGAAAAAAGAAAGGTACTCTACATTAACACAGATAATAAACGCATTACTGAAAGATCAATGGCAGCTTGATGACAATAAATATCAGGAGCTAAAACATGCAATAAATGGGATACATGTTTCAAATGTTAATGATACAGTGCACAGTTATCTTATTAAATGTTTAGAAATAAAACAAGAGATAGGTGAGTTATCAACACAGATTGATAAAGCAACTACTATTGATAAGGTTACAGAATTTACTAAAGAAGCACAATCAATTAATGATAGAATCAACAAAATAGATATTAATGAAATTAAACTAGGCATTGAAACAGAAGAAACTAAAACAAAAATAAATGATCTCAAAAAAACCTTTCAATCTAAAATACAGAAACTTAAAAAAAATCTCGATTTGAGGAAAAAGGAGATTGAAAAAAAGCAAGAGGAACAATCAGGTAGCAGTACAACAAACCAAGATCAATCTCAAATAAAAGAAACTGGAGCAGTGCCAAAAAAACCGAGAAGACGTGATGAAGAGAGATGTGAACAAGATTTTCTCAAGCAAAGAGAAAAAAAATGCAACCTCAGGATAGACATGAGGAAGAAGAAAGAACGAGGAGACAAGAAGGAAGAATATTACAATGATTTCAAGAGAGATTTAACTGAATATTTAAAAATCACTGATTGTCAAATAATATTTTCTTTATTCCGTGATGTAAAAGAAGTATACAATAAGAAAAACAATGTACCTAAAACAATACATATTCTCGAAAAAAACTATAAAAAGTTTAATGAGGTGTTAGCAGAACATATTAAAGCCTATTATGTCATAGTAATATTAAATAAGTTATTAGAAGAGGATTGTATAGCTGTTGATTTGGAAGAGTACAAAAAGAACTGCAAGAACTTAGATATATCTAAAAATGCTAGAACGTGTGGTGATAAAATAAGTGTATACTTTAAAAGAATGAAAGATATCATACTTAAATATGGGGTTAATGTATCTGAATATTTGAGCCTTATACCAAATGTTGAAAATATTAAGGATGTAGAAAATAATTTAGTAGAAGAGCTTCCTTATCTATATGACAAGTCATTGATAGGACTACAACAAGAAGAACAGTTAATATTAAATCTTAATAGAGGTATTACATTTGATGATGTGCAAAGTGGTAAAGTAATATATGATGAATTGTATGATAAAGTCATATTCAATGATTGTTGTAAAGGTAAAAAAAACACAAGTGAACTTTTAAAAAAGATTATGAAAGAAAATGGCTATAAAGAAAAAATAGACAAGATATTAATCGAAGAATTTGTCAAAAATGAGTTAATAAAACAATCCAAATCCTCACCAAACACCACAGTAGAAGCACCTTCTTCTTCGCAAAATGGTGCATGTGCATTAGTTAGCTGTTTAAGAAGTGAAGGAAAATTTTGATAACCTGTGAAAAAGCAGTTTGGAAAAAGGTCTGTTGACTTCGTAAGTACTGCATAATAAACTCTTACGTTATAAGTTATGTGGTATCTTAATGAATAATGATGAGCACAGCAAAAAACAAGAGGCACTTGAGTTCCATAAAAAAAATGGTAAACCTGGTAAAGTTTCTCTTCTGCCAACAAAACCACTATTAACTCAGAGTGACTTATCTTTAGCTTATTCTCCTGGGGTTGCAGTTCCATGCCTTGAAATAGCTGCAAACCCAGATGAAGTTTACAATTACACAGCAAAAGGTAATTATGTTGCTGTTATTTCAAATGGTACGGCTGTTTTAGGACTTGGTAATATAGGTCCCTTGGCTTCAAAACCTGTTATGGAAGGAAAGGCTGTTTTATTTAAGCGCTTTGCTGATATAGACGCAGTTGATATAGAAGTCGATGCAACTGATATAGAGGATTTTATTAGTGCTGTGCGGTATTTAGGACCAAGCTGGGGAGGAATAAACTTAGAAGATATCAAATCTCCAGAATGCTTTCTCATAGAAAAACGCTTAAGTGAGCTCATGGATATCCCTGTTTTTCATGATGATCAACATGGTACTGCAATCATCACTGCAGCTGGTATAATTAATGCTGCTCATATTGTTGGTAAGGAATTAAAGGATATTAAAGTTGTTGTCAATGGCGCTGGTGCAGCAGGTATTGCGTGTACAGAAATGTTAAAACTTATAGGAGTGCAAGATATTATTCTGTGCGACCAACATGGGGTGATATACAAAGGCAGACAACTTGGAATGAATGAATGGAAAGAAAAATATGCTATTGATACTCATGATCGTTCTTTAAAAGATGCGTTAAATGGCGCTGATGTATTTCTTGGTCTATCTGTTAAAGATATACTAAGTGGAGAGATGCTCATTGGTATGAACAAAAACCCAATCATTTTTGCTCTTGCTAACCCTGATCCAGAGATCAAACCTGAAATTGCTAAGGCATCTCGCCCTGATGCAATTGTTGCCACTGGAAGGTCTGACTACCCTAATCAAGTTAATAATGTTATGGGTTTTCCATACATATTTAGAGGCGCATTAGATGTAAGAGCAAAAGCAATAAATAGTGAAATGAAAATAGCAGCAGCTAACGCTATTGCAATGTTAGCTAGAGAACCGGTGCTTCATGAAGTTTCTGTTGCCTATGGAGGCAAAAAAATGAGTTATGGACCAGATTATATTATACCTACTCCTTTTGATCCAAGGTTAATTTCAATTGTTGCACCTGCTGTAGCAAAGGCAGCTATGACTTCAGGAGTTGCAAGAAAAAAAATTGAAGATTGGCATGAATATAAAAAACAATTGCAATCACGTCTTTCTCCAACTTTTAATATATTGAATTTGCTTTATGGTCATGTTCAACTTAATCCTAAACGGGTTATATTTTCAGAAGGAGAAGAAGAAAGAGCAATAAGGGCAGCTGTTCAATGGCGTGATAGTGGTTACGGTGAACCGATACTTATTGGACGCAGTGATAAAGTTGCAGAGAATATGAGAGAACTTGGCATTAAAGATGTCACTGGAATTAAAGTGATGAATGCTGCCGTTTCAAAATGCAATGATGTATATATAGACTATATGTACAAAAAATTACAACGTCATGGTTATTTACATAGGAGTTGTATTCGTGCAGTAAAGACTGATCGCAATGTATTTGCAGCCTGTATGTTAGCTTGCGGTGATGGTGATGTTTTAATCACTGGTTTAACTAGAGATTATAATTCTTCCTTAAATGATATACAAAAAATTATTGACTCTAGTAATAATACAGTTTTTGGTTTGTCTATAATTGTTACAAAAGACCGTACCCTTTTTATTGCAGATACTGCAGTAAATGAAACTTTAACAGAAAAAGAATTAGCTGAAGTAGCAATAAAATCTGCTGCTAAAGCAAAACAAATGGGTCACAAGCCGAGAGTGGCATTTATTTCTTTTTCAACATTTGATGGAATTCAAAATGGAACAGAGAAAATTCGTAAAGCAATTGAAATCTTGGGCAACTCTAATGTGGATTTTGAATATGATGGGGAGTTATCAGTTGATGTAGCATTAAATCAAGATATGTTATCTTTATATCCGTTCTGCAGCTTAAGTAAAACAGCAAATATTCTTATCATGCCTGGATTATATAGCGCAAGCATATCATCAAAATTACTACAAGAAGTTGGTGGTGGCTCTGTGATAGGACCTGTTTTAATTGGTATGGAAAAACCAGTACAAATTGTGCCAATGATGGCATCAGTGTCAGAAATATTAAATCTTGCTGTGCTCGCTGCAGTAGATATTAATTAATTCAATAGATCAAACTAGAAGTTGTAAGCCTTCATATTGATGAACCAAATGGCTGAACTAATTTCTGATTATGTTTCGTAGTTTTCAATAGGATTAAAATTTTGGACTATAATCCTATAAGTATCACATAAAAATTGGAAACAAATTTTATAGTATTTTCATAAACACCTAAACACAAGAAAAAACATAAAGAATAAAAAAATATTGAAAAAAAAGAGTATAATTTAAGATTTGATTGGGATTTCTGATATATTATTTTGGAATTTTATTCGACCTTTTGTTGTTTTTTGCGCCAATCTGGAGAAAAGCACGTGGACAACTCAAAGAGAGGTGGTTGTCCTAGCCTCTTTGTGGATTCCCA
>JAVBJW010000061.1:0-4093 GCA_031546805.1 Anaplasmataceae bacterium | reverse complement strand
TACGACAAATTGGCTATAGCATTCTTATCTTTTTGCTGAAATCTATCTCTTGCTAAAGTAATTGTCGACACTGCATAGTGAGTAAATGATAAACATTCCAAGATAAAACTTGCCATTCACAAATCCCTAAAACCTCATATTTCATATCACTTTTTAAGAGCTCTTTTCTCCATGGCAATCCATACCCTGTTTACTTGGCTTTCCTCCTCTCCTCATTAAAATTTCCACCATTTTGTTGAATGTACTGCGTTTTACTCCCTTCAATCGTCGAAATTCCTCATCCTTTAGTTTTTTGACTTGTTCATATCTCACTCTTACTCCTATTCTTTAGTTTTTTAAGCGGTCTATTGTCAATAAGATTATTATTATCTTAAATAATTCTATTCTGTGAATTATTTTCATCGAATAAAGTAAGATTTACAAGAGCTGCGCTCCTTTTTTTCGAAGCTACAGTCATAATTAAGGTTGAATGCGTTAATCCACGTTGCTATTGATCTATAATAGCAGTTATCGTAATTAAAATACTTTGTAAAGCTAGTAAGCTTGTTACTGTGCAGCTCGGAAGCGCTAGCATCAAAGAATGACTAAATTTATTATATTTGATATCACAATAATAAGCAACTAGCCCACTATCATGATTCATAACATGATAATGCTGAATTGGTTTTGTACCACATAATAATTCATTAGGCATTTTATTTGCCAATATTTATTAAAAGAATAATACTATACTTTAATTACAAGACTAAGTTAATTAAATAAAATCAACATTCACAAAAATATAGTTGAAATTCATATGTTAGTTGTTTAATCTAATTTGTAATATCAAATTTTATGTTCAAGGGTATCATAAGTAGCATAGGCATTATCACTAATATTGTGGAGAGGCCTAATTTAGATAAATGCTTTCATATTGAAGCGCAAAACTTATCTTCTATTAAAATTGGTGATTCAATAGCATGTTCTGGTGTTTGCTTAACAGTTGTTAGTGTTATTGATAATAATAATTTTACAGTGGATGTATCAAAAGCTACCTTAACAGTAACTAATATTGGCCATTGGGATATAGGTAAAAAGATTAACCTAGAGCAAGCTATGAGGTTAAGTGATAGAATTGATGGCCATCTTGTTCAGGGTCATATAGATGATGTTGCCACTATTATAGCAATAGAAAAAAAATTAAATTCTCATGAAATAAAACTCTACTGTTCTCTAGAGTTAACTAAATTTGTGGTAAAAAAAGGCTCTGTTGCATTAGATGGTGTTTCTCTTACAGTTAACTCATTAGAAGGACGAGAATTTTCTATAAATATTATTTCTCATACATGGGATAATACGACATTTAAATATAACAATATTAACGACAAGGTAAATTTAGAGATAGATTTAATTGCTAAATACATTGATAAGTATTTACAAAATAAATAATTATGCTAAGAATAAAATAATTAATTTATCTTGGGGGATGCAGTAATGAAAAGAAGAAAACAACAAGACGATTCTCATCCAAAAATTGCTTTAAAGAAACATAAGACCCCCTGCGAAAGAGTAGCCAAAGAATAGGTAAGTGTGTAAAATAAGAATTTTGGAAGAAAGAAGATGGTAATAAGTTATGAAAAAGTGGCAAATATATTTTTCGTCAATTAACAGGTCTGCTGATAGCAGAATGCGAAAAAATAGTCGAAATAGTTAGGCCTGAATGGGAAAAAGTTGAAAAACAGAAGAAACGCGACGGAAGAAAATCGCACATTAAAACGCTAGAAGACAAAATTTTATGTGTGCTAATATACTACCGAACATATATAACGCATCCATTTTTGGGCTATTTGTTTAATTTGCACAATTCAAATATTTGCCGGTTGCTAAAAAAAATGGTTAGCGAAAAAAATCACGATCACAAAAGACAGAACCAGAAAAAATATTTTGGTAGACGTGACAGAATCACCGATACAGAAGCCAAAAGACAGCAAAAAGAGAAGAAAAAGCTACTCTGGAAAAAAGAAAACAACCACCATAAAAACCGAAATTGTGATCAAAGAAAACGGACAAATTTTATCGGTTTCAAAATCTCATCGTGGCAGGATTCATGACTTTAAGATACGAAAACAGGAGAAGCTTCTGCCAATAGATAGCATAAAATATGCTGATTCTGGATATCGGCAAAAATTGCAGAAAGATGTTGTGATTCCGTATAAAAAATACCGTAAAAAACCACTTACACTGGAGCAAAAGGATCATAATAGGCAGCTTGCGTCGTTTAGGATGAGGGTGGAAAATAAGATTCGCGAATATTTAAAATTATGTCACATGTTTACCGTAATTTTCAGAAAAAATATAATATGAGATTTAATATTGTATTGTCAACTTGAAGCATGGTTTTTAACTGATCTTTGCTTTGGCCTAACTCATACCTCGTTATTAATATACCGTTTCGCAGGAGGGGTCTAGTGTATATTATTACTTCATGATCAAAACGCTTGGTATCTGGTATACAATCGATATCCGCAATAAAATATACAATGTTACGCTTTATACATAACTGTTTATGCAATAAATTGTTAGCACGGGATTGAACCAGCTTAGTGATAAAAGTGCTAAATGCACCTCTGTTTTTGTCATATTGATCAAGATAAGACCAAATATCACATAAGAGTTCTTGCTCTATATCTTCAAGATCGTACTCAACAAAGCATTTGTGTTGTTTAAGCCGCTTAGCATGAAATCTTATTTGCTGAACAATAATAGGGTTTACTCCCAAGTAAGAATTTTTTGATTTCATTTTGAATAATTATCTCTTCAAGGATGATTGCTATTGATGATGTTTTGTAGGGCCGGAGTAAAATTAAATAATACCGCTGAGAATCTTAATTCCCCTATATTCGCCCACTTTTATTTGAGAATAATACCAACGACATTTTAAATAATACCACAGCACAAAAAGAGAGATTTTTTGATTTTAAGCTACAAAAAACTTATAAAATTTCTCTACTGGGAATACTGATATTGCAATTTTGTAACTCTATTTTCTTTTTCAGAATGAGAGTAAAAGGGTTAAGGCGATAACCATATTCTTTACGTAATGGTCCTGGCCGACCAAGTGTCTGTATTACGTCATTACGTTCGCTATTTAGTCCAAGCTTACTGGCTAATTTGTCCTTTATTGTTCTTTGCATTTTGTTCAGTGGTTTTCTAATCTGTTGTTCTAGATCTGTAACTTCTAGTTTTAAACGTTTCTCTAACTTATTAATGCTAAGTAGTGTATGTTGTTCTGGAGCTAGTCCCATAGCAAAATCACTTAAAAACTGCTCTAATAAAATCTGAAAAATATTGAAACATGATATAGCTTTTTTATTTATAACTTCAATATTATTAATGTAAATCACACCGTCTTTAATCTGCAGCTGTAGAGTTTTCTCTGGTATAAGAGGTTTAACTTGTTTAAGTGAAATATATGAGGTTGGTAGAATTTGCATGGAGGTATTGGGAATTAATTCTGGTACCCCTTTTTCGACTGTTGTTAGTAATATCTCATTTAAAGTTTTATGCTGACAAAGAAGATCAACCATTGGTATAATAGGTAAGGTAAGTGGTAGATTTGATATATCCTTTCTTAAGCTTATTAAAATAGTTGGTTGAACTTTAAGTTTATCTATAGTTAAATATGCTGCATCAGTACAAAAATCAGGAATAATTAAATTTATAAGACTATTATAAGCGATAATGTGATAAACACCCTTAGCTGCTTTATGCCATAATAGATTTGAATTTATTAATTGACATTCAAACCAATTGATAATCTTTTCTGGGTTCAGTTGAGTTGTTAGCAGATGAAATCGTTGTTTTTGATAAGTGTTCGGTAAAATATAGCGGCTTCACAAATTATATCATCACATTAAAATCTGGATCAATAAAGATTTCATTACTGCAATCTGGATTAATTACATTTGGCCAATCTAAGAGCATGTCTTCAAACTATATAGGAAAGAGTTAAGAAGTGTGGTATAAGATACATTTAAGATGTACCCAAGTGATATAAATGACAAAGAATGGAAGATAATAGAACTGTATTTTAAACCTAAAAAGACTGGAAGAC
>JAVBJW010000064.1:0-36830 GCA_031546805.1 Anaplasmataceae bacterium | reverse complement strand
GTATCAAGGAATTTGGATGGGCATTTTAATTGTTTTACTGCGTCCACTTGATCCTTGGAGTCTTTTGTATATCCAGCTGCGCATGGATGAGCTCGTATTATTGTGCCATCAATTATGGACATTTCCAAATCTGGATCTTGTGTATGTTTAAACAATTCCCCCCAAATTGCCTCTATAAACACTCTTTTTGTTTTTGTTGTTTTTATGCTCCACAAGAATTCAAAAATTTGTTTCCTTTTTTATGTGATGGTAGTTTCTCCTTTTTTCTATTGACTAACTGTTAAACTACCTCATTTCTTTTTTGTTCTCAGTGCCTAGAGGAAGAAGCATATGTTTAAGAAATGCGACAACTCTTCTTCCTTAGTTATTGTTTTGGACCAATATCAATATCTGTAGTAAATGAGAGTTTTTTCCATTTAAAAACTGTTTTGGATTGAGGTAGTAGCACTCAGAAAGTTTCGCTATTTTATTATTTTGTATTTCTGTCGTTTCAGTGTAATATTTGTCCTATTTTGACTCCTAAAATGATCAAGATAGTATACCATTAATCTCTGAAACTGTACAGTTAGGCGCATCTTTAAAACTGCTAGCTACTAATATCGTAATAAAATAGAGGCCCAAGTCATTCCAGCACCAACAGATACTAACAAAACTAAATCCATAACACGAATATTTGATTTAGTATCATCTAATGCAAGTGGTATTGAAGCAGCAGAAGTATTTGCGTGCTTGTCAATTGTAACAACTGTTTTTTCTAGTGGAAAGTCTAACTTTTTAGCTATTGCTTGAATAATACGAATATTTGCTTGATGAGGAATCAGCCAGTCGATATCGCTCATTTTTAAGTTATTATGTTCTAGAGTTTCTTTAATAATACTTACTAATTTTTCTATACCTAGCTCAAATACAACCCTACCATCCATACAAATATGACCAGCGTTACCTGTTGTTCCAACTCCACCATCGGTACATAAAATATCTGCTTGCTCTCCATCTGAATGAAGATGAGTTGATAATATTCCACGTTCTGTATTTGCACCAATTACAACGGCACCAGCTCCATCGCCAAACAATACACATGTTGATCTATCCTTCCAATTTATAATCTTAGACATAGTATCAGCACCTATCACTAGAGCTTTCTTAACTTGACCAGATTTTATAAACCCATCCACAACTGCTACAGCATATAAAAAGCCAGAACACACTGCTTGTATATCAAAGGCAAATGCATTTCTGCATCCTAATTTTGCTTGTACAATAGTTGCACAACTAGGAAATGTTTTATCTGGCGTTGTTGTAGCAACAACAATAAGGTCAATATCTTCTACTAATATTTTAGCATCTTGTAAAGCATAAGCAGCTGCATTTTTAGCCATATCTGAAGTGAGTTCTTCTGCACTTGCAATGTGCCTGTATGCAATTCCAGTTCTCTTACGAATCCATTCATCACTGGTATCAACTAATAAGGTAACATCATCGTTACTCAATCTTTTCTTTGGTAAATAAGACCCAATACCCAAAAAACAGCTTTTATTCAACACTACTAATTCCACTTATTATTTTTGCATTAAGATCATTGTATATAGCATCAACAGCAAATTTAATTGCATGAGCAAACGCAATGCTGTCTGCATTGCCATGACTTTTTATTACAACACCATTTAGCCCTAAAAACATAGCACCATTTCTTACCTTGGGGTTAAAATGACTTAAGCTACTACGTAGTTTTTTTTTTATAAAAAAGCCAAACAGTTTCATTATTAAAGATCTAGATAATTCATCTTTAATAAGACCTATAACAGTACTTGCCATGGTTTCAGCTGTTTTTAACATAACATTACCAACAAATCCATCAGCAACAATCACATCTATATTACCATTTAAAAATTCACTTGCCTCTATATACCCTTTAAAATTTAGCACATTTGATGCACATTTAAGTAAGTCAAAAGCTTTACGTATTGCATCAGTACCTTTAATTTCCTCAGTTCCTATATTAAGCAAAGCAACTTCAGGATTATCTCTGCCTAAGACAGTTTTTGCAAAAGCATTACCCATTATAGCAAATTGAAATAATGAATCAGCATTGCAATCTACGTTTGCACCTAAATCAAGCAATATAAAATCTTTTGATTTAGCTGGAAAAACAGAGGCAATAGCAGGGCGATAAATAGTTGGCAGAGTACCCAAAACAAACCGAGAAATGGCCATAAGCGCTCCTGTATTTCCAGAAGAAACAACTCCAGCCACAACACCATTCTTGATTGCTTCTATAGCACTATACATACTGGACCTCCTGCGTTGCCTTAAAGCAAAAGAAGGCTTATCATCTGATAGAATTACATCGTTACAATCAATAAAAGTACTATTATCAAATACTTTTTTGTACTTTGATATTACAGATAGAACTTTACTTTCTTGCCCGTAAATGTGAAAAAAAATATTAATATTAGAACTTAAGAGGTTACTTAAAAAAAAATCTATACCTTTTATCACTGAAAGTGGCGCAAAATCGCCACCCATTGCATCAATAGCGATAACTACATCACTTGCGTTCATATGTTCACACTTTGTAAGATATGACGTCTTATTCATTTGCTATCTATATTCTTTCCATTTTTGATAATTACTTGCTTGCCTCGGTAATAGCCATCAAGTGATATATGGTGGGGTAGCATATATTCCCCTGTTGTTGAGTTAATAACAACATTTTCAGGTTTAATAGCATGATGAGAACGATGCATATTACGACGAGATTTAGACTTCTTTCTTTTAGGTACTGCCAAAACATTCCTCCATAAAATAAGCAAGAATTATAAAAACATGGTTAAATTTTAACTGAGTTAATTATAATTAGCATTTCTTTCAAAGTAAATAATCTTTCAATGTACATTAAACAGTTTAAAATGACTCTGCCTTCCTTATGAAAAAGGATATATATGAACTCATTAAGGATTTAAGGTTTTTTTATTAAACTAGCACTATACTTACTCCAAGCATTATTTGGAAAATTATTATTTAACATCTGAACTTTTTTCTCAGCTTCTAATTTAATTCCTAAAGCTAAATATGCTTCTACTGTTCGATACAAAGCTTCAGGAGTATAATTTGAATTATAATAATTATTTTCAATTGTTTCAAAACGTTTTATTGCTGCTACGTATTCACCGCGCTTAAGATAAAATTTACCAACAGAAAATTCATGAGCTGCTATATGATTTATCACTAAACCCATTTTTGTTTCTAAATCATTGATATACTCACTATCCGGAAAGAGATTTATATATTCTTTAAGTAGCTCTAAAACTGTACGCGCAGTCTTTTGTTCGCGTTTAATATCATTAATTTGCGCATAATAGGATAAAATTCTTAAATAATAGACGTAAGTAATATCCTCGTCATTTGGATATATCTGTACATATTCATCCAAAAGACTCGCAGCTCTTCTATAATCATTGCTATTATAACTTGCTAATGCAGATTGTAACTTGGCTTTCATAGCCCAATCTGAAAATGGATATAAATCTTCGATTTCCTGAAAACTTTTAATTGCTTGCTTGTACCTCTTTTTATTCACTAAATCTGCAGCTTCTTCGTATAATTCAATTTCTGTTTTTTCACTCGCCTTTTGTATATTGTTCTTGTAATGCGAGCGTGGGCACCCAGATAAAATAATTATAAAACAAAGCAATAGAACCTTATACATTACTTATTGACAACAAATTAACCAATGATAAGTATAAAGTTAATTACTCATTAAACAAATAAAATTTATATTAACTTTATACACAAGGAGCTTAACTTAAGGGCTAATATTATCGTAATGTGATAATTCTTTGTTAGTGCTCATTGCTTGCATTAATACGCTGGGAGTTGACCTACTAAGCAACGGTTGACTTTGTTCTGCATGTTGCTTAGGCCTCGAAAATTTAAATGAACCGACAGAACTTTTGCAATATCGTTTGGATATTGCATTTAAATTTCCATGTTGTTCTACTAAATTGGTAGTCTGATGTTGTGTTATCGCAAGAGATTCAAACTCATTAGGAATTGACTGTAATTTTGTGCTTGATGGGGGAATAGAAAAAGCTCTTGGCTTAGCTTTGAATATGTTAGAAGCTGGACTTGATTGATGAAAACTAGATGTTCTTTTTAGCTCATTTGGATGCAACTCAGATTTGGAAAACATGTATGAATTTTGTTCTTGTTGTTGTGTTGTATGCACCTCTAATGTATTAAGAGGTAATGCTAGTTGATTAGAGGTTTTTCGTGAAGACCCATCATTAGAACCAGATTGATCATGATTATATGGTACTTCTGTTTCTAAATCATTACTTTCTTCTCTTTTTACTTTGGTTAGATCTGCAGTTTCTTCAATTTTAGTTTTATGCTCTTCTATAGTCTGATAGAATAAATCTAATTCATTATGTTTTTTTATCGCATAAATCATAGCAGGTATTGTCAGTAGTGAAAGAATTTTACTTATTACTGTTATAATATGAATAAAGGATACTTCTTTTATACATAGAGGTATTTCATTAATTAGTACCAAGACTGACGCTACAATTGATGAGATATTTGAAGCATATAAAATAAAATCTTTGCTCCATGATTCTTGTTTTTCAAGCTTAATAGAATTTTTCTTCATATCTCGCTTTTGTTTCAAAAAATAGTTCTGAAATACTTTTAAAATTCTTATATCATTGTAGTTTTTAGCACAATCATACGCTGAATTGATAGTGAAATCATCACTCTTTTCTAAAAATAACATAATGATTTCTCTCTTTTTAAACCATGTATCGGTGTCATGAAGAATGGCAAGGTGTAATGCTGTATTTCCTTCTTTATTTCTCTTATTAATACTTGATCGGAACATACGTTCTTTCAACAAATATTTAGTACAATGTAAATCTTTTACTGCTAAATGTAACGCTGTATTTCCTTCAATATTTTGGTGACTAAAATCTATCGTGAGATCACTAACAATCATCTTGTTCATAGCTTCAGTTATAATCTCCATTGCACATTCTAAATGACCATTTTCAACAGCTAAATGTAGTGGAAACTCTCTTCGATGATTCTGAGAAACAATACTTTGATAATTCCTCATAAGATACTCAACACACTCTAGATGACCATTCTCAGCAGCTAAATGTAATGGTGTATTGCCTTGAAAGTCGGTGCAATCAATATCTGCTCCATTTTTCATCAATAGCTTAGCAAGTTCCTTGTTGCCATTTTTTGCAACTACATGCAATAGTGTGATTTTTGAATTAAAATAGGAAACAGCAGTGCTAGCGCCATTAGCAATTAGCCATTTACTGAAGTCTAAGTCATTAAATGCACAAGAAAGACAAATTAGGTTATTAATATTTCTATATTCTCCACTAAAAGATTCTTCTAATAATCCTTGTGCAATATGAGCATCAAATTCTTCTAAAAATTGATCCCAAGTTATTGAATAGTTGCTAAGTTGCGCAACTTTTGCTACATAATTATAACTATTTTTACGTTCTTGTAAAAATTCATCTATTATCATAACTGCCTCATATATTTTATGGTTGTTGTAACACAAAAATATGCTAAATCAAGCATTTTTGATTAAAACATGCAGTAAGGCATGAAATTGAAAATGATTTTGAACCCTTTTAATATATGTGTTAACATTAGGCTCAAAAAATATAAGAATTTTTTATGCTTAAAGAAAAATATAATTTTCAAGAAACTGAGTACAAATACAACATATTGTGGGAAGGTGCTAAAGTGTATAAGTGGCATGGTGCAAAAAACAATAGTTTTGTTATAGATACACCGCCACCGACAATATCAGGTAAATTACATATTGGACATATTTTTAGCTATTGTCATACAGATTTTGTTGCAAGATATCAGCGCATGATAGGGAAAGATGTATTTTATCCTATTGGCTTTGATGATAATGGCTTACCAACTGAAAGACTAATCGAACAAGTTAATCAAGTCCGTGCAGCAGAGGTAGATAGGACAGAATTTACCACAATGTGCAATAAAGTATCTCTGCAGTCAAGACAGGAATTTAAAAAATTGTTTCAGACTGTTGGCATCAGTTACGATTGGGAATTTGAATATCATACAATTAGTGAAAAAGCGATAACTCTTTCACAGATGTCATTTATCGACTTGTATAATAAAGGGTGCATATATAGAAAGTTAGAGCCAATTCTTTGGGATACTATTGATCAAACTGCAATTGCACAAGCAGAAGTTGAGGATAAACTACTTTCTTCTGCAATGCATACTATATCTTTTTTTATAGAAGATAATCAAAAAATTAATATTGCAACTACAAGGCCAGAACTTTTACCCGCTTGTGTTGCAATTTTTTGTCACCATGAAGATAGTAGATACTCTCATCTAATTGGAAAATACGCTATTACTCCTTTATTTAAAGATAAGGTGCAAATTTTAGCTGATGATAAAGTAAAAATAGAAAAAGGAACTGGACTTGTTATGTGCTGTACCTTTGGAGATGAGACAGATGTATATTGGTGGAAGAAACATAATTTGCCAACAAAAATTATTATCAATCAATCTGGTAAGATTTGTAATATCATACATGAAATAGAAGGGTTATCTATTGTAGCAGCAAGAAAAAAGATAATTGAAATTTTAACAGCAGAAAAACTTTTAACTAAAAGTGAACCCATATCTCATTCAGTTAAGTGTGCTGAGAGGTCTGGAGCAGCGCTTGAGATATTACCAACTCACCAATGGTTTGTAAAAATTCTTGAATATAAAGATGAATTGCTTGCTAGAGTTAAAGAGTGTAATTGGCACCCAAAATCTATGCAGAAACGCATGGAAACCTGGATAGAGGGCTTGAACTGGGATTGGTGCATCTCGCGGCAACGTTATTTTGGTGTACCATTTCCAGTATGGTACTCTAAGCGCAAAGAAGAAGAAGGAAAAATAATTTTACCAGACGTAAAAGATCTACCTATAGATCCACTTAAAGATTTTCCTCAGGATTATAGTCAAGAAGAGATTATAGCTGAGAGAGATGTAATGGATACTTGGGCAACAAGTGCACTTACGCCACAGCTTAGTGCCTTAGCTATTAACTTAGAACTAGGAGTAGATCATAGTCATTATAGTACATTATTTCCGGCAGATTTAAGACCACAAAGCCACGAGATAATCAGAACATGGGCTTTTTATACTATAGTGAAATCCCATTATCATGCGAATAGTATACCATGGAAAAATATCATGATTAGTGGTTGGTGCTTGACGCATGATAAGAAGAAAATGAGTAAATCAAAGGGGAATATCATTACACCAGATTCAATACTTGATACTTATGGTGCAGATGTAGTGCGCTACTGGGCAGCAAATTCAAGACTTGGTGTTGATACGATTTTTTCTGAAGATATTTTTAAAACTGGACGACGTTTCATCACTAAAATCTGGAATGCTAGTAAATTTGTTGCGGGTTTTATTCAAAAACACCAAGAGTTAGACATAAACTCTATAACGCAGACAATAGATAAATGGATAATTTCACGCTTATATAAAACTACAAAAAAGGCTGCACAAAAATTTGATTGTTTTGAGTACTGCGAAGCCTTGAATATTATCGAAGGATTTTTTTGGAATGATTTTTGTGATAATTATCTAGAATTTGTTAAAAAGCGAGCATATGCAAAAGATGTGAATATAGAAGAAAACTTAAGTGCTAAACAAAGCTTGGCATATGTGTTATGCATTCTATTACGTATACTTGCACCTTTTTTTCCTTATATTACAGAAGAAATATATCATCATCTATACAGCTATAATTCCATACATAACCGAGGAAATTGGCCTAAAATTGAAGACTCTCTATACGATGAAAAAGCTGAAGAAATAGGAGATAGTTGTGTAGAAATATTAAATGCAGTGAGAAAATTAAAATCTAGTAATAACGTTTCTATTAAGTGGCCGATAAAAAAGCTTAATATAGAAGCTAAAGACAAAATTAGTCAAATAACACAGTCAGCAAAAAAGGACTTACAAGCAGTTTGTAATGCTGAAGTGATTGAGTGGTGTGACAGTATACACTCTGGATCAAAAACAGGAAATGGCAAATTTATTATAAATATAGAGCTTGCTGCAGTGTAGTTTGTATAGTTCAGAAGAATTGGAGAAAAGTTCAAAAACTGTACATACGGATTTAGACTCATTTGAGCTTCTAGAGATAAAGATTTGAGCCACAGGTAGTCAAAAAAAGACAGACTAATTTACATCCTGAGCTTGAAGCAAAGATTCTCAGGCTCTTAGGACAAAATTTCATTTAAGCTAAATGATAGACCAATGAAGTTTAAAAAGCCGATATAAACTTCTGCTGTTTTGTAGAATCTGGAGAAAATATACCTAAAATTCTTGATTTTTTGGGAGTGTTCAACAAACTGTGTCAAAATTAACTCAACTGAATTTTCAATGTGTTAGGAAAAAAGATATCAAAGCCAAATTTGGATAGTCCAATATCTTTTTTATAGCACTGCTTGTACAAGGCATTTGTGCTGGTCTTGGTTTTCCCCTGATTTGCCTGCTCTATGGGATTGGTAGTATAAACTAGCCGCCTAACCGGATCAGAATACTTAAAATAGCCAGTTTCCCAATTATTTTGCCAGAATTTATGGGAAACCCACTTTTCTTCCAACTCAAATTTTCAGCTATTTCTCTATTTGATATATTTTCTTCAAATCATTCATAAAGATTTTCGCATCTTTGCTGGATACATATTTCAATGAGTTGCATATTTTATACATTTCTGCATTGGGAAATACGTTGTTTATGGAAAGCTTTTAATACACATTCCACACTTTGAGATCATTCAATTCGCTTTCAGCCAGATAAAACCTCTTTTTTGCCTTCTTGATCTATGCCAAGTATATTATTTGCTTACGCACCTACCATAACTTTGAAAAATCATAAAAATTATTGGGTAAGTAGACTGCAATGGCCGATTGCGCCACTCATTGGTAATAATTTATCGGTAATGCTAGATATTGCTGCTGCTGATATCTTATGGTCCTTCGATATGCGATTTTATATCTTTGCAAACATACTAAGAATTTTTGCTTCAAGCTCAGGATGTAAATTAGTCTGTCTTTTTTTTACTACCTGTGGCTCAAATCTCTATCTCATAAGCTCAAATGAGTCTGAATCTGTATTTTGAACTTTTGCCATTCCTGCGATTTCATCATCATTTGATAGACCTTCTAAACTTGCTTTTAATAGCTTTTTGATTAGTAGTCTCCTCCTTTGCCAGTTTACTTTCTCGTATAGATGATAATATATTGTTCTCCAACTGTCTACTAAACCTATTCGATGTTCATTCATTCATTCCATGTTTTATGTTCATATTACTATTTTTTTGTTTGACACAGTTTGGTAAACACTCCCTAATGGAACTCATGTATTTTACAATTCAATAGTTGAAGTATTCATTATTTACATAATTTGCCACATATTCAACTAAGCTACAGTCCATGGTATCATTTAAAAAGCGATGATCACTGCTACCTATTTTCATCTTATGTAGCTGGCACTGATTATCTCCTTTAGTAATAGTGAATGAAGGAGGATCATAAGAATGATTTTGAGTCCCCATTTGATAGTTAGTATAATGAAGCTTGTTCTGTGTATCGTAGTAACCGAATTCATCTACGAGTGACCCTACTTTCTTTTCTCCATTGCCTATTTTATATACATCTACTCCATGCTGCTGAGAATGTGAGTAACTATCATTACTTGCTTTGGCAATAAATGATGGATAAGAGCCATTTTTATTATAATATTCTGCAAAATCAATATTTTTTATACTCTTAAGATTCCATGGGCTTATTAGTTTTAAACCATCTAAAAGCCCATAATACTCATGACCATTGCTATTACAAAAGGCCAGTTTATATTCATCTTCTTCAGTTTTAACTACTTTTAAAAAGTGAAACTGCGGTGGTAGATCAACATTAATCTCAGGTTTAAAGTGATCATAAATATAAACCTTACTATCATAAAAATAGTATCCTACTGAAGAGAAAGTACCAATTTTAGTGTTGCTATTTGTTAATTTTATCTCAGCTTCATATTTACCTGTTATTTCATTGCTCTTGATTAGTTCTACTTGTACTTCATCAGGTATAATATTCATTCCCTGTGAGATCGTTTTGATCTCTTGAGTTATCGTTTTATCAAAAGCTTTATCTTGTTGAGCAAAGTCAGTTACTTCTTGTTTAAGCTTACTAAGATCAGCTTTTTTAGCAAGTTTCTTTAGATCAACACTTTCACTTTCAATACCCAAATCAGCTTTTTTAACAAGATTATCAATTTTCTTATCAATACCCTCTAGATTTTTACCCTTGGTAAGAAGATCATCAACCTTCCCGTCAAGGCTTTTCAAATCTTGGTCTTTAGCAAGATCACTTAAATCAGTTGTTTTAGCAAAACCACCTAAATCACTCTTCTTAACAAGATTATTTAAGTCGTCTTGTGTAGGGAAATTTTCGATTTTTTTACGAATTATCGCAATTTGCGCACCAATAGGTCCACTATCAAAAAGTTTGCGCACTTCCTCTATTCTTTGTTGCGTTACGTTTTTTGATGATTCTACCCTGTTTGATAAACGATCAACTATATTATTCAAATCTTGCAATTTCCCACTTATATCTTGGTTATTATTGTTACTTATTATTTCTTCTATTTTATCAACTTCTTTAGTAAGTTCTTTATTCCCCTTTTGAATAGAAGTAATCATCACTGCAAAATTAGTAGTGAATTTACTAATATCATCTACTGATCTTTGCATTTGTTCAAAAAGAGAATTGTTAGTGCCAAGTGCTCGGGAATCGACTTTTAATTTATCAATTATACTTTCAACGTATTGAAGTGCCTTGCTTTTATCTTTCTCATCAATTTTTTTATATGTTTCATCCTGTTTCCATTTACCAAGTATTCCTCTGATTTCATCAGCATCTTTTTTAAAATCATCTATAGTGTTACTCATAGTATCATCACAATTCCTGCTCACAATATAATGTTTCACAACAGTATTTAATTTTGCTTAAATATGATATAAATCTCTATATAACTACTTCTTTTAAGAAGAATAATTCAATAGTATCCCAACTGGAATTAACAAATACTCTAATAAAAGAATTGTGTGTTTAAAATACATCTGCTAAATATATTACATTTACCTAAGATATGCTTATTGAAATAAAAAAATTTCCTCACTATAAAGGCTTACTACTTCCATCTTATGCAACACTAGGAAGCGCAGGGATGGATCTTTATGCAGCCATAAATAATCCTGTTGACATAGAGCCAATGAAGAGGGAGCTAATTGCAACTGGCATTGCAGTTTCAATACCAGATTGCTGCGAAGGGCAAGTGCGCCCAAGATCAGGTTTAGCAGTGAAATTTGGTATAACAGTACTTAACTCACCAGGTACTATAGATTCAGACTACCTAGGAGAAATAAAAGTTTGTTTAATCAATCTCAGTGACAAGTCATATACTATAAACAGAGGAGATAGAATAGCACAAATTATAATTAGCCCAATAGTTAAAGTAAAGTGGCAACCAGTTGATGAATTTAATAAAGAAACCAAGCGCGGTAGCTGGGGGTTTGGTTCAACTGGTATTTAACATATATCTAAAATGACAGGCAATCTAATACTTACAAGATGCTTCTACAACCGTCCTACCCTTACTGTTGCTGCAGAGCTACTTGGTAAAGTCTTAAAATTCTTCAATTACAAAGGCATTATAACAGAAACAGAGGCATATATTGGACATGAAGATCCAGCATGTCATGCATCTAAAGGCTACACTAAACGCACCGCAGTGATGTTTGGACTTCCAGGTTTTTCCTACATATATTTTATTTATGGTATGTATTACTGTTTTAATATAGTAACAGAACAAGAAGGATATCCAGCTGCAGTACTGATTCGTGGAATTAAGCTTGTAGAGCCAAATACATTAAACATCAATGGACCAGGAAAATTATGTAAAATCTTAAATATGACAAAAGAACATAACCAACAAGATTTAACATTAAATCATAACTTTTGTGTTTATAATACAAACACCTCACTAAATTACGTCTGCACACCAAGAATAGGCATTAGTCAAGGTAAGGAGAAGTTTTGGCGATTTTGTGCAATCTAAAAAATTGATATTTAAAAGACTATAAATAAAGTAAGATTTTATCTATTATATTATTGAACGAGAATAAAGTAATGAACAACATTCTATTAGGTGTAAATATAGACCATGTAGCAACACTTAGAAACGCACGTGGTACTTCATATCCAGATCCATTAGAAATAGCACGTATTGCTATAAATGCAGGGGCTGATTTTATTACCGCGCATTTAAGAGAGGACAGAAGACATATAAAAGATACTGATGTATATAATCTGAAAAATAATATAAATACAAAACTGAATTTAGAAATTGCACCAACTCAAGAAATGCTAGAAATAGCAAAATCAGTAAAACCTTATTCAGTTTGTCTAGTACCAGAGAAGAGAAACGAAATAACAACTGAAGGCGGACTGAACATTGCAGATGAAGAGCTGAGAGAAAAATTAGCAATTTTGATAAAAGAAATGCATAAATCGGACATTAAGGTATCACTTTTTGTTGAGCCAAATATGCAACAACTTCAATATATCAAAGATCTACAAGCAGATATTATAGAACTTCATACTGGTAATTACTGTAACACCCCATCGCAAGAAGAAATTGAACTAATCACCGCTGCAGCTAAATATTTAGCTGAAAGAGGAGTAGAATGCCATGCAGGACACGGGATTACCTATGAAAGTGCTGCAATAATAGCAAAAGTACCACACATTTCAGCACTTAATATAGGACACTTCTTAATATGCACTGCTCTTTTTGATGGAATAGAGCATTCAATTAAAAAAATGAAAACAGCAATTGCTATTGAGAATTAACAGCTTCTGCAAGACTCTTACTTGCAGTAAATTTCACTTTATATCTTGCAGGTATAGTAATTTTTTCTCCTTTCTTTTGAGGATTATGGCACTGCTTTTCTTTGCAATGAATAACCTTTAAAGTACCTACCTGATGCAGACGAATTTCACCATCCTTACATAAAGCCTCTCTTATTATCTCCATAAAAATATCGTATATTTTATCAGCATCAGACTTTTTTATAAAATCACATTCTGCAGCTATTTTATCAACAACATCTTTTTTACTCATATGTACACCTTCTTTATTTAAAAAATTTAACACAGATAGAATATTAAGTCGTTGATTATAGTCAACTAAATTTATTGTTTAAAGCTTATTTATGGATAAAAAGGAACATTAATTAGCCCTGTTGTTTCATCAAAACCAAATATTATATTAAAATTTTGTAAAGCTTGTCCAGATGCGCCCTTTAATAAATTATCAATTGCTGATACTACAATTATACTATTTTTTATTCTTCCTAAAAATATACCAATTTGACATTGATTTGTGCCAACTACAGAACGAACATTAATAGCTTTTTCTGCATTAATTGAAACAAATGGGGCATTACAATAAAATGATTTTAATGCATTATTGATATCGCTGACAGAATAATCATGCTTAAGATTTAAATACATATTGCACAAAATTCCTCTATTAATTGGAATTAAATGTGGTACAAATTGTATGGTAATATCCTGATCTTGTAAAAATAATCTGAGTTCTTGCTCAATTTCTGGTATATGGCGATGTTGTGAGATTTTATATGCTTTGATATTACTGTTTACTTCGCAAAACAAATTTTCATTACTCAATCCTCTTCCTGCACCACTAACCCCTGATTTAGCATCAACAATGATAGAATCTTCTTTTACTATACCTAACTTTAGCAATGGTAACAATGGCAAAAGAACAGCGGTAGCATAGCAACCTGGACATGCAACTAAGTTTGCTAACGCTATATGCTCTTTATGTATCTCTGGTAGACCATAGACAGCTTCTGCAATCATGTCTGGAGCTTTATGAGCACCGTACCATTGCTGATATAGAGACAAATCTTTAATTCTAAAATCAGCAGACAGATCAATTATTTTCACCCCTTTTGGTATCTTGGAGACTAAACAACCAGACTGACCATGAGGTAAGCATAAAAAAACGGCATCTAAATCATTAAAATCAACTTCATCTGTGTGTACAATAGATAGATTGTCACTCAAAATATGAGGATAAATCTCAGACAACAAAATACCAA
This sequence comes from Anaplasmataceae bacterium, assembly GCA_031546805.1. Lineage (GTDB taxonomy): Bacteria > Pseudomonadota > Alphaproteobacteria > Rickettsiales > Anaplasmataceae > Mesenet. Next base: position 22,561 of record JAVBJW010000064.1, on the reverse strand, counting down.
AATTTTGACTTGCTGATAAATATTTGATAATGACCTTAGGATGACCAAGCAAAAGACGTACAACTTCAACTCCAGTGTAACCAGTTGCACCAATTACAGCAACCCTTATGTGTTCCATAGGGTAAATTATCTCTTAGAAAATTGAGGTCTCTTTCTAGCTTTACGCAATCCAGGTTTTTTACGTTCAACTTTACGCGAATCTCTAGTTAAAAACCCACCATTGCGAAGTACAGCATGTAAACTAGGACGCATTTTAGCTAATGCTCTACTTATTCCATGAGCTAAAGCACCAGCTTGGCCTGAAAGGCCTCCACCCTTTACAGTTGCAACTACATCATATTGATCAACAGTAGAAGTTGCAATAAAAGGATTTTGCAAAAAATTAAAAATAGATTCTCTCTTTAAATAATCGACTGGACTTTTTTTATTAATTAAAAACTTGCCTTTACCAGGTTTAATCCAAACTCTTGCAGTTGCTTCCTTTCTTCTTCCAGTACCATAAGAACGACCATAAGAATCAATTAGTGGCTTTAACGAATTTTCTCTTATTTCTATAACTTCATTCATTCCTTACACCTTTTTATTTTTTTTATTTAAAGAACCAAAATCCAATTGTACAGGCTTTTGTCCATGATGCTTATGTTCTGAACCAGAATACGCATATAGATTTCCCAAGCGTTTTCGTGCCATAGGACCATCATCTAACATTCGCTTCACAGCCATTTTTATAACACGTTCGGGAAACTTACCACTTAAAATGTTTCTAGGAGTACAACTTTTTAAACCGCCAGGGTAACCTGTGTGCCTATAATAGACTTTATCCTTCAGCTTCTTACCAGTAAAACACACTTTTTCAGCATTAATTATTATAACATTATCTCCACAATCCATGTGAGGAGTGTATTCCGGCTTGTTTTTGCCACGAAGTATTGTTGCAACAAAAGCTGCAAGTCTACCAACAACTGCTCCACTTGCATCTATAAGTATCCATTTTTTAGTAATATCACTTTTTTTTAATGAAAAAGTCTTCATTTTTAAGTTTTTGTTAAAAGAAAAAGATATAAAACTAGCGTATATTTGTCAATTATAATTTAGATAATCTCTTAAGGTAATATTTCACTAAGACCATATTGAACAACAATAACCATGAGTATATAATTTTTCACTTGTATCTTAATTTATAATATGCAAGAAAATAAAATAAATTCAATAAAAGGTAGTACTACTATATCAAGAGATAGATTAATCCCGCATGTAGCACTAATCACTGCATCACAAGCTGTTGGTAAAACCGTAATCAAAGGTATAGCGCAATGTAATAATGTCTATCGAACAGTTAAAGCATTAAAACTTATGGGCGTGAAAATCACTGAAGATGGAGGATTATATACAGTGTATGGTGTAGGAGTAGGTGGTCTATCTACACCAAAAGATGTACTAAATATGGGAGGTTCTGATATATCCATACACCTTTTAATTGGTTTGATATCAACATACTCTTTTACTTCTTTTTTTACTGGTAAAATAGATTTGTGTTCAAAGCCTACGACAGAGATAATTAAAGCTTTATCATCCATGTGCGTAAGTTTTATTACTAATAATAGCTCACCTCCAATAGCTGTTATTGGTTCTGACAGCACAATACCAATCTCTTATACCCTTGCTACACTTTCGGCTGAAATAAAATCGGCAATACTTTTTGCTGCTTTAAACACTGCCGGTACAACAACTATCATAGAAACAAAGCCAATAAATAATTACACCGAAATAATTCTAAAATGGTTTGGTGTTAACTTAACTGTAACCAAAGATGTAAATAACGTTAGTAATATCATCAGTTTATCTGGAAGAGAAGAATTACTTGCACAAGAAGATATGTTGGACTTAGAAGAAATTTAAAACTTAAGGGTAAAAAATATTATAGTACAGCACTGTTAATACTAGTTTAACTTTGACAGCAAATAATTTTGCTATATATTAACTAATCGTTTAATAAGAGCTAAAAAAGATGTTTAACTTGCTAAGGTCTATTGGGTTGTTTTGTATTGTTTCTTTTATAATTTTACTTTCATTACATGTGCAACCAGCATTTGCTACTGGACCGGCTGACCCTGTAAATGCAGTATTGTGTAACGTTATTAATTTTGTCAAAAATTTAGGGTTACCAATTATGACTGGGGTGATAATAGGGTCGAGCGTTCTTGCTATTTTTGGTAGGCTTGCTTGGCCTGCAATTGTTATGCTTGTTGTATTTACTGCCATCTTCTTTGGTGCTAGTAAAATTATACCTAAATTTGCTACAGGTTTAAGTGTTGGTGGTACTACAGTAGATGCAAATACAGATGTTTGTCCATCAGTAACACCAACAGCAGCACCACCAGCATAAGAATAAATTGAACAATTTTATTATATTTATAAGATTAGAGGGTCAAAATGATTAATTCATTAAAATTTTCAAATAGGTTATTTCTTATTGTCTTTTTGGCGCTTTTACAATTGCTATATGCACCATCTACAAATGCAACTGATGCAAGTCCTACAGCTAATCCAGTAGAGTTTGTACTATGTAATGTTATCAGATTTGTCAAAAATTTAGGGTTACCAATTATGACTGGTGTGATAATTGGGTCGAGTGTTCTTGCTATTTTTGGTAGGCTTGCTTGGCCTGCAATTGTTATGCTTGTTGTCTTTACTGCCATCTTCTTTGGTGCTGGCAAGGTTGTTGAAAGGTTTGTTGATGGAGGAGTTGCAACTGGTACTGTTACTTGTCCTAATTAATGGATAATAATAAGACACAAAACTCCACTTTAGCTATTTCTAGACTTTAGTTCTAATTGCATTATAATTAATTCCAATATTAATTATAAGAGTAAAAAGATTGAAGTTTTTTAATAGCTTACGTGTAGGTTTAGTCAAAACATCTTCTAAATTTAGTAGTGGTATTAAGAATATCTTCGGAGTTCATAAAAAAATAGATCACTGTACTTTAGCAGAGTTAGAAGAACTACTAATCACTATGGATATTGGTGTTGAAACTGCAAGCCTCATAGTTAGTAAGTTTTCTAATGTTAAATTTGATGGCAATCTCGAATCTATTACAAAAAAAATCATAGATGAAATAGAAGAGATTTTAAAACCAATGGTAAAGCCTATCATTATATCTGCTAAACCACATGTGATCATGTTTTGTGGAGTCAATGGTAATGGCAAAACCACTACAATAGGTAAGCTTGCATATAAATATAAAAACTTAGGAAAATCAGTTATGCTTGCTGCTTGTGACACCTTTCGTGTTGCAGCAACAGAACAATTGGAAGTTTGGTCAAAGCGTGTGGGGTGCCAAATAATTACCGACAAACACGGAGCTGATCCAGCTAGTGTTGCCTATAAAGGCATAAATGAAGCTGTAAATAGCAATATAGACATTTTGCTGATTGATACTGCAGGTAGGCTACACAATAATACTAATCTTATGGAGGAGTTGTCAAAAATACGCAAGACTATTCAAAAACAAGATCAATCTGCACCTCATAACACTATTTTAATTTTAGATGCAACAACAGGACAAAATGCTTACAATCAAGTAGAAACTTTTAGAAAAATTGTCGATATTGATGGCCTTATCATAACCAAGTTAGATGGAAGTGCCAAAGGTGGAGTACTAATAGGACTTGCACAAAAATATAAGACTAACTTATATGCTATCGGTATAGGAGAAGGAATAGAAGATTTAAAAGATTTTACAGCAAAAGAATTTGCTGAAGCATTATTTTAATTTTGTCCATAGTTTAACTTAATTAAACATCCATTGCTTAAGCTGAAAATAGGGATAGTAAAATCTGTAGGCACAAATGATTAAGCCTTAGCTAGACCTTTTTTGATAAACCACTGTACCCTATCAGTTGCTTGTGCACCAACACTAAGCCAATACTCTAATCTATCAGCTTTAATCTTTACACGTCCCTGATGATCACTAGGCAACATCGGATCATAATGTCCTAACCGTTCTATAAAACGACCATCCCTTGGTGCCCTCGCATCAGCAACAACAATCCTATAAAAAGGACGTTTTTTAGCCCCACGCCTTGCTAATCTTATTTTTACCGCCATTCATTAACCATATTAGTTAGTCGTTTATTATAGGTTAGCAAATTTACAAAATCAATCACATTTTAACTATTTTATTAGTAACTTATTATTTTTTCTGAAATTGTACTATAGCTTTTCATAAATAAAAGCTGTATAAAAACCAGCAAAGTATTAAACTTAAATAATTTTATTTATTATAGCGTTTATGAAAGTTACTATACTAGGGTGTGGTCCATCTGTTGGCATTCCGACAATTGGGTGTGAATGTGATGTTTGTATATCAGCTCTGTCTGATAATAAAAACAAAAGGATGCGTACATCAGCTTTGATTGAACATGAAGGTACTACTATACTGATAGACTCATCTCCTGATTTTAGAACACAGGCAATAACAAATCATATACGCAGTATAGATGCAGTACTTTATACTCATCCACATGCCGATCACTGTGGTGGTATAACGGAATTAGCGGCAATAGAACCTAAGGGAGGAAGCAAAACTTTACCAATATATGGAAGTATTAGCACTCTAACTAGCATAATTTCAAGTTACCCACAACTTTTTATTCCCAATACTCCGAATAATCCGTGGAATAAGTGTCACTACCTAATTATAAATAGGATAGACTACTATACAGAATTTAATATAGGTAGTTGTAAAATAATTGCCTTCCCGCAAATTCACGGCAATATAATTTCTACTGGGTTTATTTTTAATAATTCAGTTGCATATTGTACTGATGTAAAAGAATTTCCTGAGAAATCTTGGAATGTATTAAAAAGCAAAGAAAGTTTAACTTTAATATTAGGATGTATAGGATACAAAGAGGCCATTGCTCATGCACATGTTGATTTATGCCTTAAATGGACCAAAGAGTTAAACCCAAAGCGTGCAGTGCTTACCCACATGAGTCATTACATTGATTATCATACAATTAGTGATCAGTTAAAAACAACTGCACAAGTTATAGCAGGATATGATGGTCTTATCATAGAATGAGATAGCTTTTATACAACCAAAAACTTTACGTATTTTAATAACTTAAGTATGTACTAATGTAGCATGAGTCAAGTCAATACAAATGAGCAAAAGATACGTCGATAATAGCAATAAAGAAAATAGGGTAGATTTCGTATTTAGAAAACACGGAATGTCAGTTGCAATAATTTTAGCTCTTATGTCTATTCCGCTTATTTTAATTACAGCACTTTATCTTTTTGACATATATAATAGACATATTAACATTGAGATTAATGCATTAATTGTCACAGTCGTAACTATATTTTTAATATTTAAGATAAGATATTTTAAGCGCCTAGTAAATAGAGTAGAGTTTCAAAATGCAATATTTGCCAATGCATTAAATCACAATACTGAATTCTGCCTTATTGTATATAAGGATGGGAGAATTATATATGCAGATGCTAGATTTTATGAGAGATTTAAAGACTATAAGCAAGATATTAATTTAGATAACATATTAGAAACTGGAGGAATTGTAGATCAAAAAAAGAAAGTTTTTTATAAAGCGTTAAAAAATAACTCCTCAATACAGACATATTTTTCCATTTGTGAAAAAGGTAAAACATCAAACTTTCTTTTATCTCTGAATCCTGTTCCAGTTAACCAAGAAATTGCATTAGATAATTCTAAGACTTACAACTTATCATTTGTTCCAATAGCTAGGCCTCAAGGATACTTTGTATTAAAAGCAACAAGACCAAGTAAGGAGCAATTATATGAAAAATTAATGGAAACTCATAATGTGGGAGTTTATTGGCTTAATTCTAATGGGATAATTATGTCTGCAAATCAAAGCTTTTTAACAATGCTTGAATTAGAAAACTTTAAGAAAGACACATTATTTACTGATTTTATTGCAAAAGTTAAAGATAAGGAACAGATAAAAGGTGGAGAGATTACACTTTGTACTATGAATGGAATACCATTTAAAGCATATATAAATTATGCTGTATTTTATGATAAATATAATAGCCAATACACATGTGGATTAGTTACACCAGTTACATTAAGTATAAATGATTATCAGCTTAATCCATGTTTTATAGATGCACCAATTGCTATTGCACAATGTGATATTAAAGGTAATTTAATCAAAAAAAATAATGCATTATTAAAGTTTATAAAACAAAAGAATATAGACTCAATTTTCACTTTAATAGCAAATGACTGCCATAAAAAAATAAAAGAATATTTTGAAAACAATAGTATCAATAATATGACAGCAGATGTGCAACTACAAGATGGTAGTGATATGAAAGTATACTTGAGTAAATTTATTCATAATAATGTATTTATTATCTGTTACTTTATTGATAATACAGAGCATAAAAGTCTGGAAATGAAATTTGAGCATTATCAAAAAATGCAAGCAATAGGTCAATTGGCTGGAGGTATAGCTCATGATTTCAATAACATTTTAACTGCAATAATAGGTTTTGGTGATTTGCTTTTAACAAAGCACCCAGCAGGAGATCAATCATTTTCAGATATAATGCAGATTCAACAAAATGCAAAACGAGGATCAAATTTAGTAAAACAGTTACTTGCTTTTTCAAGAAAACAAACGCTGCAGTCGGAAATACTCGATATTAATAACATTATAGCTGATCTTTCACAGATGATACAAAGGCTTATTGGTGAAAATATAGAGTTTACAATAGAATATGGACAGGATGATGTTTTAGTAAAAGCAGATCAAGGGCAATTAGAGCAAGTCATTATCAATCTTGTTGTTAATTCGTGCGCTGCTATGGAAAAGGGTGGCAAATTAATAATAAAAACATTCAAAACAAAAATAGACTCTAAGACTACCTTAATGGAAGATATGTTTTTACCTGATAAAGAATCAATAGAATATGGTGAGTATATTGTTATAGAAGTTATCGATAATGGATGTGGTATCAAAAAAGACGTTATAGATAAAATATTTGAACCGTTTTTTTCTACTAAAGATATAAAGTCTGGTACTGGTCTTGGATTATCGACAGTATATGGAATTGTGAAACAAACAGGTGGATATGTTATTGTTAGTAGCAAGGAAGGAATTGGTAGCAGATTTAGTATATTTTTACCGGCAGTATATGTATTAGAAAGCAATAAAATAAAAACTATCAAAAACGAGTTTATAGAAAATACAGTCACAATTGACACTAACAATAGTGGCACAATTTTGCTAATTGAGGATGAAGATCCAGTTAGAGTTTTTAGCACAAGAGCGTTAGCAAACAAAGGTTATGATATTATAGAAGCTAATTCTGGTAGAAGAGCTTTAGCAATTATAAAAGAAAAGATTAACGAAATAGATATTATAATAAGTGATGTAGTTATGCCAGAAGTGAGTGGTCCAGAAATAGTAAAAGAAGCCATAAAAATCAGACCAGACATTAAAGTAATTTTTATTTCAGGGTATGCTGAAGATGCTTTTTTAAAAAATGAAGATATCGATGTCACAAAATTTCATTTCCTACCAAAACCTTTTACTCTAAATGAGCTAACAATAAAAGTTAAGGAGGTATTAGAGTCAAAAAATTAGTTTGCATGCTTTTAGTTTTGATTTAAAATTAAGTACAGGTTCAGTTTAAGTATAGTTTAAGATGTCAGTACCAATTACAATTGCATATGGCGATGGAATAGGCCAAGAAATTATGGAAGCTGTACTTTCTATATTAAAGGAAGCAAGTGCAGATATATCAGTAGAGAGTATAGAACTTGGCAAACATCTTTATGAAAAGGAATGGAACGCAGGCATTTCTACCTCTGGCTGGGAATCAATTAATAGAACTAAAATACTTCTAAAGTCTCCAATTACAACCCCACAAGGGAAAGGGCATAAAAGCTTAAATGTTGCTTTGAGAAAAAAATTAGGACTATATGCAAATATTAGACCATGTATATCATATCACCCTGTTATAGAGACAAAATTTGGTCACTTTGATGTAGTGGTGATACGAGAAAACGAAGAAGATGTATATACTGGAATAGAACATAGATTAACCGAAGATTCTTATCAGTGTACAAAAATTATTACAAAGTCTGCATCAAAAAGAATATGTAATTATGCATTTGCATATGCAGTGAAGAATCATAGAAAGAAAGTCACTTGTTTAATAAAAGATAATATCATGAAAATGACTGACGGTGTTTTTCATGAAGCTTTTGACGAAGTTGCAAAAGGTTATCCAAAAATACAGGCTGATCACTACCTTGTTGATATTGGCATGGCAAAAGTTGCCACTACTCCAGAGAGTTTTGATGTAATTGTAACTGAAAACTTGTATGGTGATATATTATCAGATATTGTTGCTCAAATTTCTGGCTCTGTAGGACTTGCTGGCAGCGCAAATATAGGAGATGAATATGCAATGTTTGAAGCAGTACATGGATCTGCTCCTGATATTGCCGGGCAAAACATAGCAAACCCTTCTGGACTTTTAAACGCTGCGATACAAATGCTCGTTTATGTAGGTCAGATCAAAACAGCTAAGTCAATTTCTAATGCTTGGCTGAAAACACTTGAAGATGGTATTCACACTGCTGATCTTTACAAAAAAGAAAAGAGCAGTGAAAAAGTTAGTACTACCAAATTTGCAGATGCAGTAATTAAAAATTTAGGGCAGAAGCCTAAACTTTTACCAGAATTTTCTGTAGAAGAAGGCATAAAAAGCAGTAAAACAAGTAATCAAATGGATTCTTTACAAGAGAATACAAAACATAGCACTAGAAAATTAGTAGGTGCTGATATATCAATCAAATGGGATTGTTCTACTAATTTTGACAGATTAATTAACTTAGAAAAAGTAAACAAATTAAAACTTGAATCAATATATTCAAAAGGATTAGTTGTATGGCCTGAATTTAGCAAATTTGTTGGTGATCAAATAACCTGCAGATTTTTTACCACAGACCAAGAACTAGTTAATAGTGATATAAATGAATTATTAATAAAGCTTGAAGAAGAAAATTTCGATGTTATTAAACTAGAAAAGCTTTATTTATATGATGATAAATTAGGCTTCTTTGTTTAAGTTACCTCTTCATATTTGCTTATCTGTTTAATTTCTACTTCTTTAAGCTCTGTAGTTATTGCTTTTTTATAAGCTATTTGTTCTTTAAAAATATAAGCTGTTGCAATTATAACAGAAGAAAGCAATACGATTAACGCAGGGAGCATTATTTGTAGTGATGGCTTATTTTCCTTAACAGCTATAAAATAAATTGCAGTTCCAGTGATTCCTATAATAGCAGTGTCTAACCCTATCGCAGCAGCTGTAGCCATCTTATATTGTTTATGTTTTACTTGAGCATGTTGACTCAATAACTCAATAGTTCTTTTATTACTACACATATCTATTGGTCTTCTATTATCAACATTTTTAGTAAGAATATCTGCTTCTTGTTTTATAAAGAACTGAACAACATATTCGCAATTATTTGATGCAGCTAGATGCAGCGGTGTATCACCATTCTTATCTTGTACATTAATATTTGCTCCTTGCTCTATGAGTAATTTTATAATATTTATGTGATTATTTGACGCAGCAAGATGTAAACATGCTTTTCCATCTCTATCTTGTGTGTTAACATCTATTTCCTTTTTTAGAAGGAATTCAATGATATCTTTATCATCATGCAAAATGGCATGGTGTAGAAGGGTCTTACCATCTTTATCCCTTATACTAATATCTGCTCCCATATCAGTAAGAGCTTCAACAATGTCTATGTTATGATCATATATAGCATAATTTAAAAGAACCTTGCCATCTTCATCTTTTTCATTGAGGTCACGGTATGAATACTCCTTTAATGTTTGATTTGTAACATCACTTACACTAAACTGAGAAAAACTATAGTCTGATAACTTTTTATATATGTAAGATGGGCTAAAATCGTCTACCATGTTAGTTTTTTTCTTTATCATGCTATATTTAGCATGATAAAGTTACTAACTACTTACCAGATATGTCATAATTAGCATAAGACACAATTGATGTAGAGTTCTATTCAGAAGGATTTAGTTTAAAAACTTCCCCAGTCACATTGCAATTCTCAGATGCAAGTTCTACAAACTTATCAGTGAGTTCCTCTGGCAAAGGTAGCTCAGATGTATCTTGCCCAGGAAATGCTTGTTTATATATACCACTATTTATTGGCCCTGGTTGTATCATGTTAATACATAATGTGGTGTGCTTTGTTTCAGTTGCATAGACTTTTACCATAGCTTCTAGAGCAGCTTTGCTTGCAGCATATGGACCCCAATAAGGATAAAGTGTTGGTGATGATCCAACATCTGAAGTAATAAAAATAGCCCTTCCTGCTTTAGCACGTTTAAGTAACGGGTCTAAATTTTTAATGAGATACCAATTAGCACTAAAATTAGTATCTACAATACTTTTCCATATCTCAGAATCATAATCTTGCAATGGACATAGCTCACCAAGCATTGCAGCACTGGCTACCAAAATATCAATTGCTTCAAATTTAGTACTAATTGATCCTGCAAGTTCTTTAATGTTTATAAATTCTAAAAGATCAAGTTGTACCAAAGTAGCATTACCACCAAATTCTTTAATTTGATCATCTATTTGCTTTAACTCTGAAATATTTCTAGATATTAAAATTACATGCGCTCCTTCTTGTGCAAATCTTTTAGCTACTGCTGCCCCTATTCCTCTTGAAGCTCCAGTAATTAAAGCTACTTTATCAACTAATAAACCACTCATTTTATCTTTGTTAACAAATAATCATTACTTTATGTTTTTCTGTGAGAAATGGCAATATTAAAAAACCTTTAGCTTATAGTTTAATTCTGCTCCATATATAAAAATAAAACTCAAGATATAAAAAAACAGGAGAGATACCATAATTCCAGCTAAACTGCCATATATGATGCTAAACTGGTGAAAGGTTTGTAGATACTTTCTAAAGATTAAAGCGGATAAAGTCCATAATATGATAACCACTAAGGCTCCAGGTATTACTCTTGTAAATTTCTGTTTTATATTTGGTAACATAAAATATAACCACGAAACAGTAAGAAACAGCACAAGTTCGCTGAATACATATCTAATATAACTACTGAATTTCCAATTAAAAAAATCTGACACTACTGGGACTAGTGTAATACACATCATGGTTATTAGGATGATAGACGTAATAACAAAAATTTGCACTATACTAAGTAACCTCCTCAATATATAATGTGGAGGAGTTAAAACTCTATATACTTTATTTAATATAGTTCTCATCCCTTCAACTGCAGAAGAAGAAGTCCATATGGAACCAACTATAGCAAGTGTAAGTAAATTTTGCGGAGGGCCTGAAATAATTTCGTTTATACGTGGCATCAGTGATGATATCATGTCATCAGGCACACTCTCTATAATAGATAATAGAAATTTTCTACCAGGGTCATATTGATTTAAAAAATCAACTACAGCTGTTAGGAAAACTAAAAACGGGAAAATTGATAACAAAATTACAAATGATAAATATCCAGCATGCTCCATACCATCGCGTGCAATAGTATCCTTAAACGCATAATAAATACATCTAAAAATCCTTGTCATTTTTTACATTTCAGTATTATTTATTATACATAGCATGTTACTCAGTCTAAATACATAAAAAATTTAGAACTATCTAAATTTTAGAATTATCTTATGCAAATGAATGAATTTGAATACATCAGAAGCTATCTAAAACCCTTAGATGAAAATAACTCAATTGGTGACGATGCTGCAATTATACCAGATAGTAAGTATATTATTACAAAAGACATACTAATTGAAGATGTACATTTTTTTGCAAACTGTTCACCTAGTAATCTAGCGAAGAAATCACTCAGAGTTAATTTCTCTGATATTGCAGCAGTAGGTGGGATTCCTTATGGCTATATGCTAGGTCTTATCCTGCCAAATAATATAACACCTCTTTGGTGGGAGGGTTTTACAGCTGGGCTAAAAGAAGATAATCAGCATTTTCAAGTAAAATTATTAGGCGGTGATACCACTGCTCATAATGGTAAAATTATTATTAGCGTTACAGCATTAGGGATAAAGGGCGATAGATTTATGCAAAGATCAAATGCAAAGCCAGGTGATAAGGTATATGTTAGTGGCACAATAGGAGATGCAGCACTGGGCCTACTTGCATACCAAAAAATCATTTATGATAGCACAGGATATTTAAAGCATCGTTATGATATCCCACAACCAAGAATAGCTTTAGGACTGGCAATTTCTGAATTTGCTACATCCTGTATTGATATTTCTGATGGGTTAGTACAGGATGCAGAGCATATATGCGGATTATCAGATGTAGGCATGGAGTTGTATTTAGATAAAATACCATTATCGGAACAGGCTCAGCAAGTTATAAAAGAAAAGCCAGATTATATTAACACAGTACTTACAGGCGGTGATGATTACGAACTTCTATTTACAATAGGTAACGAGTATAAAATAGAAAACTTATCATTAAAATGTGGCGTTGCTGTAACTGAAATAGGATACGTTACAAATAGTAAAAAAGTTATTGTTAAAGATAGGAATAATTTGCCAATTGCTTTTAAAAACAAAGGCTTTACCCACTTCAATCTCTAATTTTCATAGATATAAAAAAGACATCTCTTTTTTTACAAATTTCAATTTTAGAGAGATAATTATTAATCAATTTCTAGTATAGATAGAAAATTAATATGTTTTAGATAGAAAATAAAAACACTTTTAAATATATAGGAGAAATACTATGGTAACTGAAGACCAAATAAAACGCACTGAAGCCCTACTTTCAAAGACAGAAATAATAGATTTTCCTCAATACAATTTTAAAGTAAAGGTGCACTACAATGATTTAAATGATGACCAGTTATGCAGAGCAAAACAAGAGATTATAAATACTACTTATAATTTTAAAGAAGCATTTGGCCATACTAATAAAGGGATGAAAGAAGTAATGCCTGACACTGTTCGTGAGTTCCAGATTTTTATATTCGATAATCGTAATGACTTTGTGAATTATACAGGTAATGATCGTGCTGATGGGTTTGCTACAGGTTATCAAGCTTACCTTTATAAGGGCTCTATCGGTGTTTTGCGGCATGAATTTGGCCATCAATTAACATACCATATTAGGGGGGATTTTAATTTGTCTGACACAATTTTGGAAGGGGTGGCAAATTACATAATGTCGTATCACCCTCTGAGTAACACCTGGCATGATAATTTTCAATTCACTGATAGTAAACTCGAATCTCTAAAAAATTCAAAAATAACAACATATCTTGATACTTTGATGTCATTTTTAGAGAAGAAACATCCTAATGTACTTAATGAGATACTACTCAATAAGCGGGGACACTACGATAATGCTCTAGATTTTTTTAAAGCAAAATTTCCGGATATGGTCAACAATATACCTGCTTCTGATAGAGATTCCTATAGGGAATATGATCAAAAGTTATTTTACAAAATACTTGAAAATCCAAAAGTAAGGCAAGATTATTTAGACTTTTTCTCCGAAAAAATTGCTGAGAACAAGTACATAAAAAAAGTGCATAGTAAAGACGCATTTATAATTTCAATAGGAAACCACATCGGCACAAATAAGGATGAAGAGTATTATGAAGGGATTATATTCAAGAATATGGAAAAAAATGGTACTTTTTCTCAAATTGGTGCTTTTTCTCCCATGGAATATTCATATTCGTCAAATGAAATTAAAGTGTTCAACCATGCAACTAAAGATTCTATAATTATACCAACAAAATATCACAATTTAAAGTTGGTTAAAGTTGACTGCAATTTCAAATTAGCATTTTGCGATGAGCGTGGTAATGAGTACATAAATATTCAAGAGTGCAAAAATAAAACTAAGGATCTTATTTACACCGATAATGCACAAAAAGCATTTTCACTTGTGGATTTATATTCTATTAAGGGAATTACAGGGCAAGAAGAAAATTTAGGTAAAGTATTCTCTATTAAACCTACAAATTTAAATTCAGAATTCATATCTGTATACGATGGTAATAAAAATATAGGCTCATTCACCAATGAAGTTGGTTACACAAACAGAGGTAAATTTTACTTTAAAGATGAGCATTCAACTGATTTCAAAGTATATGATAAAAATAGAGCACTAATTGTAGTAGAAGATAAAGGAGACGGCAAGTGTAAGCTATTTTTAAAGGATGGACGTGATATTGATGATAGGAAGTTCCAAGATAGCAACATCCAGTTGAAAGATAGTAACCTTGATTATGGCTGCAGTCAAGATAAAGAAAATGAGCCAGGAAAAGTGGGGGCAATAAAATTTGATTACCATAATTTTACAGTAAAATTACACTATAGTAATCATCTATCTAATGATAAGTTACAAGAAATTATAAACGAAGTTAAAAGGGATCCATATCAACTTAAAACATTACTTAATATTAAAGAGCAAGATACTACTTCTCATGAGCTTCAGCTCTACCTGTATCCTGATAAACGCAGTTATCAGAAAGACACGGGATCATTAACGGTGTATGGTCATTTTGATCCTAAATCGAACAGCATGTATATTGATTTAAGTGATGAATATGCACTAAAGAGGATCTTTACCATTATTCAAAATAAAAAGGTTCTACCAAATAAAGAAGTAATAGAATTACCAAGTAAAGAGTTACAAATAATCATATATTATAATAATCTAGGTAATAAGGAGTTAGAAGCAGCTAAGCAAGAGATCACAGACGCTTTATATGACTTCCATGAGTTATATGGTATTGAAAAATATGGTACTGCTAAAACAATTACCGTTTTTATGCATGACAATAAAGGCAACTATTTTAATTATGCAGGGATAAGACCAAAAGAAGGCAGTACGATTATATTAGCCGATCAATATAGTATAGAAAATAAAAATATTGCTAATATATTTTATTACCCGTCTTGGGAGAGTTATAAAACTTTACGATATCAAATTAGTGACATTTTATCTAAAGAGCCAAATCATGAAAGGAAGATAATTGCTCATCCAGATTCAAAAGGTCACGCATATATAAATACGCTTGATATATTAAAAGCAACTGCTCCAGAAGTTTTTGATAAAAATGGGCACTTTAAGCATTTAGGTAAGATAGATAATGCCGACACTCATATGCGTATAATACTCAGAGATGCCAATAAAAATCCATATGATAATTCCTTTTATGATGGAATTGACTATAGTAATAGTCCTTGCGTAAATAAAGTATCCGATTCTAGAACTGAGATAGATGTTGAAATTAGTAATTATAATCAACAATGTGATATTAAAAAACTCTTTACAGAGGATGGTTATTCGAAAATATCTTTCAAAGAAGTACCACAGTTTATGCGTGAAAGTTATCCTTTAAGAATCGCTGATAAAACCACTCATAAAATTATACTTCAAAGTCCTCTAGATCATCATTACATTCCAGTTTATGTTGTTCAAGATGGAGAAGATGAAGACGATACTATTGAACCTATTTCAGAAATAGAAGGTAATTTCATGATTGAAAAAGGATACTATATAGGTATAGATAAACATACAGAAAAAGAATGTTATCAAGCAGAAATAATTGATGATAATGATAACGTGCATAGCACTATCTCTCCAATGCTATATTTATACTTCTTGAATGGGATTCGCATCTTTAATCAGGCAACAAATGATTCTATATATATACCAAAAAGATATCGCTTTTTGAAGCAAGTTAAAATTGGCAATGAATCTAAGTTAACTTTTTGTGATAAAAATGGGAAGGAATATAGAGACACTCATCAATATAAAAAAGCTGTTGCTGAACTTGTTAATGCTGCTGATGCATTCGAAAGATTTGCACTTATAGATTCACAATCTATTGAAGAAATAGTAGGTCTAAAACAACATCATAAAAATATATTATCTCTTCACCCTGCTACTGAAAATGGAAATCAAGCATTCAAATTAATAGATATATTTAATGGTAATAAGAAGATAGGTTCGTTTACTAATAAAGTCGGCTACTGCAAGGATAATAAATTTTACTTTGAAGACATCTCAACTGGTGTAAAGATAACAGGCGAAGATCTAGATGAGTTCTCATTCCAAGATCTAGACCACATACAAGAGCCGGATAACATGCAACATGAAGTTTCAAATATACAATACTACATGATAAATAATAGAATTATAATCTATGATAGTGAACTCAATGATAGTGATCCCAATAAGCGTACTGTCCTGCCAAAACAGTTTAGCTACTTGAAGTTAGTAAAAGATGAAAATGGAGAATATAAGTTTGCTCTATGTAACGAAAAAGGTGTGGAATGTCCTAACGATCAATGCGGTAAATATAAGTATATCGATACAGAAGCTATTAAAGATGGAGTAAAAAGTTTCAACTTTAAAGACCTTTGTGATAAAAAATGCATCTTCTCTATTTTGCCAAGTGATACCAATCCACAAACAATTAAGATACTTGATAATAATAAAAAAGAGATAGGTATTTTATCTAATTATATTAATGATGATAACAATAATAATCCTAATCAAGATAATAATTTACCATCAGAAGCAGAGCCAGATCATGAAAGGAAGATAATTGCTCATCCAGATTCAAAAGGTCGCACATATATAAATACGCTTGATATATTAAAAGCAACTGCTCCAGAAGCTTTTGATGAAAATGGAAACTTTAAGTATTTAGATAAGATAGATGATATCAACATCGAAACAAATATAATATTAAAAGATGCCAATAAAAATCTCTATGATTATTTCTCTTACGAGAACATTAAAGGTCATTACTATTGCGTATCTCTATTGAAACGTTGTAATGGTAAGGAATATATTGAAATTACGAATTATTATGGATCATGTGATCTTAAAAAACTCTTTGCAGAGGATGGTTATTCGAAAATATCTTTCAAAGAAGTACCACAGTTTATGCGTGAAAATTATCCTTTTACAATCAGTGATAAAACCACCAATGAAATTATATTTAAGGGTGTTCAAGATAGTGATGATATTCCAGTTTATGCCTCTTATGATTATTTATTTTAACTATTTATATTTTTTCAAATACTATAGCTTTTTAAGCTATAGTATTACACTTAGAAACTTAAAAAGATTTTAATAAATCAAATACATGCAGATAATAAAAAAAGCTATTGGTTTAATTTTCCCTAAAGTCTGTTTGAACTGCAGCTGCATTATTTCTGAAAATGAAGATTTATGTTATGAATGTTATAAACAAATTGATTTTTTAGCTCAAGATTACTGTAACTTATGCGGATGTATTATTGTAAACGACACTAGTTTATGCGGTAAATGTATAGTTGATCCTCCGCCTTTTTCAACGCTAAAGTCGGTTTTTGCTTATAATGTAAATAGTAAAAATATGATTATAAGTCTTAAATTTTTTGATAATATAAATTATGTTAGGACCTATGCTAGATGGATGTATGAGAGAAATAAAGATATATTTATAGATACAGAACTGATCATTCCTGTTCCGATTCATAGGTTGCGTTTATTTCAGCGCAAGTATAATCAAGCAGCATTGCTTGCAAAAGCTATTAGCCATCTTTCGAATATTCCATGTCAATTATTTACCATTAAACGTTTGCGCAATACTAGAGCACAAGCAGGATTATCAATAAAACAACGTACAGAAAATGTGAAAGGAGTATTTGCTATAGCAGAAAATGACCTTATAAAAAATAAAACTATACTATTAGTAGATGATGTGGTTACTACAGGTGCAACTGTTAAACAGTGCGCACAAGTATTGGTAAATTGTGGTGCAGCAGAAATTAAAGTTCTAACGTTAGCAAGAACTATAACAAGATAAAATAAACTGTTATATTCAATTCCTAGGTGTACAGTTCAAGAGAGAGGTGGCATAATGTATGAAAAATTATATCATCTCTAATAATAAGACCTGCTGCAAATCGTGGTGAGAAGAAAAAGGAAGTATGATAAAAGCAGTAAAAGTGAGGGAAAATGAGCTTAAATTACAATAATCTAAAGAAACATCCGAAAAATTTTCGCGACGTGACAGGGTTAACGATATAGGAATACGAAAAAGTAATAGAAAAAGAGCTTCCGGAGTGGGAAAAAATTGAAAAACAGAAGATGGAAGAAAATCGCATATTGAAACTCTTGAAGATAAAATATTGTGCACGTTAATTTATTACAATAACGCACCCATTTTTAGGCTACTTATTTAACTTACACAACTCAAATATCAGTTAACTATTGAAGAAAATGGGAAAATTCTATCGATTTCGAAGTCACATCGTTGGAGGGTTCACGACTTTTGGATACGAAAACAGGAGAAATTTTTGCCACAAAATAGTGTAAAATACGCCGATTCTGGATATCAATGGTGGCAGAAAATTCAGGATAATGTTATAATCCCATATAAAAAGTATCGTAAAAAGCAATTAATTCCAGAGCAGAAAGAGCATAATAGAAAGCTTTCATCGTTTAGGATGAGAGTAAAAAATAAGATCCGTGAGATAAAAATATTTAATCGCATGTTTACCGCAATTTTCAGAAACATAAGATTCAATATTGTATTGTGAATCTGAGGCATTAGTTGATTTAACTTTCATCTCACTACTCTTTCTTTTTTCTTACCTCTGATTCGCAGTAGGTCTAAGGAAGTTACAAATGGAGTTTAGTTACATACTCAAAGATAAATATTGGAGCTGTTGGAAGTTTAATGCTACCAGCTGTAATGTCACAGATGGCGTTATCATGAATATATAGATGGACATGCAGGTGCTCATCAACCTGATAGAACATAAAACTTGAATAGCTTTAGCTTCTCACCTTGCTTCTAGACCAATATACAACCTTTCGACTTCAGTCAATAGTGATTGAGTTTGTAACTTGTTTTTTTATATAAAACATCTTAGTAGATAGAGAGTATTTTACTCTTTGAGTAATTTATGATATTTTGATTGGATAAAACTAAAAAAATAAAGTTAATGTTCTTGAGACCTACTAATTTAGTGCAAATTACAAAAGCAGGTTTACCATGGTTATTTGCTTTTTGTTTAATTTTTTTTATATGTGGGATATGTTCTTCTCTCTTACTTTCTCCTGACGACTATAAACAAGGAGAGATTGTTCGTATTATGTATATACATGTACCAGCTGCATGGATGTCACTTGGAATATACATGTTAGTTGCATTTTTAAGTTTTATTCTTTTAGTGTGGAACAATATAATCTGTAGTGTTTTAGCACGCGCTGCATCTTCCATAGGAATAGTTTTTGCTGCTATATGTTTAATTACTGGTAGCATTTGGGGGAAAGGGACGTGGGGAACGTGGTGGGCATGGGATGCAAGACTTACTTCAATGCTGATCTTATTTTTTTCGTACATTGGTTATCTTGCTCTGTGGAATTTTTTCGATGATGAAATAAGAGCTATGAAATCTTCAGCAATATTTGCCGTATTTAGTGCAATCAATGTACCGATAGTTAAGTTTTCTGTCGATTTATGGTCAACATTACATCAACCTGCTAGTATTTTACGCACAGGAGGAGTAGCAATAGATAATTCTATGCTGACACCACTTATTATAATGTTTATATTTTTTATTTTTTTGTTTCTTGCATTGTGGACATTATGTTCTCACAATTTAATTAACATATATAAGATAAGAAAGGAGATTACTATTAGGTTTTAAATGATAGGAAGGTTAACTGGCGTAGTCGATGAAATTAATAGTGATCATGTAATTTTAAATGTCAATGGCGTGGGGTATATTGTATATTTATCAGCAAAAAGCCTGAATTTATGTAGTTTATGTGATAGTGTGAAGTTCTTTATTGACACTCATGGTAAAGATAATGTTACTCAGCTCTATGGCTTCATAACAAAAGAAGAGCAATCCTGTCTGCGTTTGCTAGTTAAAGTAAATGGTATCAGCTATAAAACAGCAATGACAATTCTAAGCAGAATGGGGCCAGATCAAGTTTTGTCAGCAATTGCAGGTGGTGATAAAGTAGCGTTTAAATTAAGCGGGCTTGGGCCAAAATTAATAGTTAGGGTTATAACTGAGCTACAGAATGAAGTCAGTAAATTTAATATCTCTCCTATTATTGAAGAAGATGCTATACCAGCTTTAATAAATTTAGGATATGATAGATTAAAGGTCTATAATGTTGTTAAAAATATAAAAGATAATTCTCCAAATTTAAAGAGTGAAGATATAATTCGCAAAGCCCTTAAAGATCTATGAAATCTATGCTATCTGGAAGTGAATGTGAAGAAGACGCTCGTAATACTAATCTCAGACCGGAAAAACTTGATGATTTTACCGGACAAAAAAATATAGTACAGAATCTAAAAGTTTTTGTTAATGCAGCTTATACAAGAGGTGAAGCGATGGATCATGTTTTGTTATATGGCCCTCCAGGTCTTGGCAAAACAACTTTAGCTCATGTTATAGCCAAAGAACTTAGGGTGAGTTTTCGTGCAACTTCTGGACCTCTTCTGAGCAAGGCTGGAGATTTAGCTGCAATACTTACAAATCTACAAGCAAAAGATGTTCTGTTTATTGATGAGATTCATAGACTTAGCAGCAATATAGAGGAGGTGCTTTATACTGCAATGGAAGATTATTGTTTAGATATAATAGTAGGAGAAGGATGTTCTGCACGGACTCTGAGAATTGATATACCGCATTTTACTTTAGTTGGAGCAACTACACGTCTTGGTCTATTGTCTAACCCTTTGCGAGATCGTTTTGGTATTCCGATACACTTGGAATTTTATTCATTTGCAGAACTTGTCAGTATAGTCAAAAGGGGGGCAAATTTATTATCTACTAGTATTGATGACGAAGGTGCAAAGGAAATTGCAAATCGTGCTCGTGGAACACCTAGGATTGCTCTTAGATTGCTCAAAAGAATTAGGGATTTTCTGCAAGATAGCAGTGATATAATTACGCATAATATTGCAGATTATGCATTACTGAAGCTTGGAATTGATAAAATTGGCTTAGATAAATTAGACATCAATTATTTAAAATTTGTTGCTAATTCTGCAAATCCTGTTGGTATTGATACTATCTCAGTTGCTTTATCTGAAGATAGCGGCAATATTGAAGAAGCTGTTGAGCCTTATTTAATTAGGATAAATTTTCTACAACGTACACCAAGAGGACGTATCTTAACTGCTCAAGCAATAGACTATTTAAATAGTAAAGTGTCGTGATCAAGATATATCATATTACTAACTGCACAGCCAAATGGTATGATGATATAAGAGACAAATACTACATCAAAACGACAGAGTAGAGCGATGAAAAATAGTAAAATATTGGCCGAATGCTATCATATCAATCCTAAAACCGTTGTGAAATGGAAGAAACATTCATTACATGAAAATATAGGTCCAAAGCAACAGCTAAGAAAGAAAAGTTATTGCATTTTGTAAGTATTGCCACTTGATTTTGTACTCTACAGGTTACAATTCACAATTCAACTCGTTCATCGCTGTTTGTTAAGACACGATATTAGTAGATTACCAGAAGTTGATGTAATAAAAAGAAATTCAAACTATATTTTGTGTTGATATTGCTGAAGTTAGAACTTAGTATTGTAAATTACATTTGTTTGTTGTTATAGACAGAACGTCCAAATTTTCTTATGTTGAATTACATGACAGTGCCACAAAGACCGTAGCTGCTGAGTTTTTATGCAACTTAATTAAAATTTTACCTTATAAGATCAATACTGTCCTTACTGATAACGGAATTCAATTTACTAGGCAGTGTCGACAATAAAAAAAGAAAATGGTATTTTTGAAAGTTGATGGAATATATGATTTGAAAAATGGGAAAGGACAGTTTACCTGGAAAAGAAAGTGGCAGGAGTGCAAAAGATAATAGAAAATTCATGGCAGCAGTAATGTGGATAGTGGAGCACCTTGGAGCTGCCGAATATGGAAAATGGTCAAATAAACGTTTCATGAGATGGGCAAGAGCAGGTGTGTGGCAGATGATTTTCTGGCAGTTATACAGAATGATAGATTCAACAGAGCACATCAGCACGCAACTGGTGGAGAAAAAAATGTGGAAACCGGTAAACAAGAACAGGAATTAGGACGGTTTAAATTCGAGAAAATTACACGCTGCTTGCGACGCTCTTGGCAACCCACTGAGATTTTTTGTTACCGCTGGACAAAATGTAAAGGCTTTAGAGCATGTCTTCAAACTAAAAAATGAGCTAATTTGTGAAGCATGATGGTAATCATATTAAAGAAGATATTGGTTTTTGAAGTAAGAGGAGAATGCCCATAATCTTTGCTCATGCGTCTAAAATTGGAAAGCCAAGCAAAGGTCCGTTCAACGATCCAACGTTTGGGAATAACCTGAAATCCTGTATCAACTACTTTCTTGGTAATCGTTAACAAACACCCAGTTTCCAATAAGCATC
>JAVBJW010000025.1:0-16370 GCA_031546805.1 Anaplasmataceae bacterium | reverse complement strand
AGGTAAAGCTAGGACATACCTCTCTCTGAGTTGTTACTCGCTTTTTCTCCAGGCTGAGTTTAACAAAAGGTCGAATAAAACAAAACAATATATCAGAAATTCCAATCAAATCTTTAATTAAAATCTTTTTCAATATTTTTTTATTATGAATATCAATAAATTTTAGTAGTTGTAAAGTTCTTGCGAAACTCTCTTTTGAGAGGCGAAGAATGGAACAAGAAATGAGTATACAAGTTTGCGTAAGAGGTTTATAAAGTTTTATATCCAAGGTATAGAGCTGCTATGCCATAGCTTATATTATAAAAGCTTGTATTTATAAAGCCAATCTCTTCAATTTCATGCTTAAACTGTAACTGATTAGGAAATTGCCTAATACTTTCTACTAAATACTTATATGACTCCTCATCTTTAGCAATTAACTTTCCTATTTTGGGAATTATATTGAATGAATATAAATCGTATAACTTAGTAAACATTTTATCTTGATAATGCATAGGAGCAAACTCCAAACAAACAAATTTTCCACTTGGTTTTAGCACCCTATATGCTTCTTGTAGCGCCTTTTTTCTATTTGAAACATTGCGTATACCAAACGCTATAGTATAGTAATCAAATTGATTATCACTAAATGGCAGATATTCTGCGTCAGCACAGCACCATTTTAAAGAAAGTTTATTTGTATTAATAGCATTATCACGTCCATTTTCAAGCATTTTACAATTTATATCACATACTACAACATCAGTAGTTGGCTCTTTTTTTACCACTTGCAATGCTATATCACCTGTTCCACCAGCAACATCTAATAACTTGCAATTTGGGTTCAAATGCATGCTATTTATCATCTTTCTCTTCCATAATCTATGGAGGCCAAAGCTCATTATATCATTCATAATATCGTAACGGTCTGCAACCGAATCAAAGACCTTTTTTACTAAATGTGACTTGTTGATCATTTTTAGGCTAAGACAAAATTAAAAAGATATAAATCTTATGCAGTGTACCAAAGATCGAGATCTTATGCGCTTTTTGTACTTATCAATTTTACTTTTGAATTCAAGCGACTTATTTTACGTGCAGCTGCATTTTTATGCATCACACCTTTGCTTACGCATTTTTGCAAACTAGAATCAGCTTTCCTAAACGCTAACATGGCATCTCCATGATTCCCAGCTTTTATTGCATCCATTACTTTTCTGATACAGGTACGCATTTTATTTTTGCGCATATTATTAACTTGAGTGCGCTTTTCTATTTTTCTTATCATTTTTTTAGCACTTGCGTGATTTGCCATACCTACACCAATTAATTATTAAAGCTTATATATATAATATTAAATACGAATTTAAGTCAATAAGATACTTTTTTCTTCAACAGAGCTTTGCAGTAGCGCTAGAAAATCCTCTTTAGCAAGTCCAGAATGTATAGGTGGTAATATCTCAATTATAGCTTTTCCAGAACTTCTCTTTAGTGACATTATATTTTTAGGCCAAAATAACCCAGTATTTAATGCAATAGGTAAAACTGATATGGATAGATTTGTATATAAAGTCGCAACCCCTGATTTATATTTTTTCTTTTGGCCAACTGCTACTCTTGTTCCTTCTGGAAATATGACTATAGTTCTGCCCTCGTCTAGACGAAGTTTTGCAGCTTTAATCATATTACGTATAACACTTGTCCCTCCTTTGCGATCGATAAATATCATCTTTAACGCAAAAAAATGCAGTCCAACAAATGGCAACCAGAATAGTTCTTTTTTTAAAATAAAAACTGTTTGTTTAAACAAAACCATCAAAATGAATGTTTCCAGAGGAGATTGATGCTGCGAGGCAATGATAAAAGGTTCATCTGGAATATTCTCTCTACCTCTAATTTCGTATGTAATACCACAAAGCAAGTCCAGCATAAAAAGTACAACTTTTACAGCAAATGAGGAAAACACAACAATAACTGACAAAGGCATAAGAAGTATGGGCATAGCAGCTATAGTATATAAAGCTACCCAAAACAATAGAAATAAATTAAAGCTAATATTTCTTATTAAGTTCATTTGGCAACAGGCTGAACATTAGTAGTAGTTGTTGTTATAAGTGGAGTTTTTATATTTGTAGTAAGTTTAGGATCTTTGGTTTTTCCTGGGAAGAAGAAACAAGTAACAGCAGAAATCAGCATTATTGATGAAATAACAATGCCGGCAATCTTGAATTCTTTCTTTACATCAGCAAGAATTGATATAAAGAAAATAACAGCAGCAACAAAAGCTATAGCTGTAAGTGATATTTTTACTGGTTCAGATTTTTCAGTATGCTGCGTATCAGAACTTAACGTTGTGTTTGGATCTTTTTTGCGCTCATCATCAAGTTGAAATTGAACAGTCTTTTTGTCTTTTGCACCAAATATTTCTTCCCTTTTATGATTAACTTGTTGAATTTGCTCTTGGTTGAGAAATGGTATTCCAGTCATAATGCTTGAAGATAGTACTGGACATAATATATCTTCTATTTTTGCTATTTTATTCTCTGGATTTTTATTAACAAGGTTGAGAATAAACTTCTTACTCTCTTCATTCACTTCATCCACTGTAAATAATTTAATAGGACTCTCTTTTAAAATAAGATTAGCAGCAAATGAATGGGCATCTCTGCATTTCTTACCTTTATACTTACCTTCCGTGGTCTTATTATTTTTAAAATCTTCTATTACTGCTTTGGATAGAAGAAAATCAAGATTAACAGTTTGATATTTTATTTCATATTTTTGATCTTGGGCAAATTCTGTTATGTAATATTTATCTTTATATTTAATTGTATTATCTGCAGATTCTTGTAATTCCTTGTGAGTTTTAACAGTTACATTAATTTTCTCATTACAGGAATTTGCTTTTTTTAGAGATAGCATGAAATATTTCTTTTGTTCATCGCTCATACTACAAAGTGCACGTGCAAATTCTGCACTTATAGGTCCACAAGATCCCATGTCATCTTGCACATCACTGCCATAAATATATAAATTGGCATCATCTTTTTGAAAAAAAGGTTGTATAGCGCCTAAAACATCACCTACTATTGTTGCTTTCTTACTGCCAGGATTTATAAATAACAAACTATTTTTTTTGTTATGATCCTTAAAAAAATATAATACACACCAATGACCTGGATTAATGGTTCGCCCATTCTTGCTTAATGTTCCTTCTTCGATTTTTGGAATATGCCTTACATAACATATATCTCTATCTGTTTTGCTGCGTAAATCAAAGAGCTGATTAAATTCTTTTATTAATGCTCCTTGAATATTTTCTATATTTTCTTCCTGAAAAAGTTCAATACCCCACTGTGAGCTTTTTACAAAAACAATTGGTTTTTGATCGTTATTTTCTAATATAACATCAGCAAGAGCAAATTTAACATGTTCATAGCCATCATACCACTCATCAAAACTCAATTTTGTGTTCACACAACCATCTTCACTATTGCTGTGCATAATAACCTACCATACCATTATACCTCAACTTCTATCATACAACTTATTTATTTAAAAAGCAACTATACTGGTTTTTCTTTAGAAAGCGGATGTGATTTAAGAAGAATGTTTTTAAGCCGTTCATTGGCAACATGCGTGTATATTTGAGTAGTAGATATATTACTATGTCCGAGCATTTTTTGAATAAAAACAACATCAGCTCCATTATTTAGCAGATGAGTAGCAAAAGAGTGTCTGATAACATGTGGGGAAACTTTTTTCTCATCCATATTGCATTTTCTTGCAAGATCTTTAAGCAATTGACCTATGCGTTGTCTTGTAATTGGGTTATCAAACTTATCACCAGGGAATAACCATGTTGACTCTTGATTATTTACAATAAATTTTGGACGAACAACTAAATATTCAATGATACTCTTTATTGCCACTTCATTTAACAAAACTAATCTTTCTTTTGCCCCTTTTCCTTTAATTATAATATAACTACATTTCTCACTAGGATTGATTGCAGGCAAAATCTCATTTAGTTTGATGTTTGTTAGCTCAGAAATTCTCATGCCAGAGGAATAAAGAGTGTTGATAATAGCATTGAGCCTTATGTCATTTTGAGAATTTGCGGCTGCAACAAGTAGTTTATTTACTTCTTTTATATTCAAATACTTCGGTAGAGAACGCTGTGATTTTGCTACACTGAGCTTAATTGCCGGATTGTAATTTATTATCCCATCATTGCAGAGGAATCGATAAAAGTGCTTAATTGATGATGTTTTTCTTAATACTGAATTAACTTTATAGCCTTGTTTATGTAAAAAACTAATATAAGTACGCAAATCTTCTGTATTTGCCCTCACTAAGTTCGTTTTCTTTGCACATAAAAATTCACTTAATCTGGTTAAATCTAATCTATAGGCATCTAATGTATTTTGTGTAACATATTTTTCAGATATTAAAGCTTCTAAAAAAGACTCTAAATAAAATTTATCTTTCACTATAGGAACTTGTCTTAAAATTGCTTATAATAATTTTATGATATACAATTCTTGCAAATATTGGACATTTTTGTAAAACATGATATTATTCAAATGGCATAAATTTTGACAAATAAGCAATTTTATATTAAGATAATATTTACCAAGCGTTTTATAGTTAACTTATTTTATTAATAATAAAGTAACTTTTTTGCGTGATTATTAATATTAATACATTTGTGGTTTTGAATTATGTCTACTCAACCTAGTTTTGAGGAAGTTGTAAACTCTGGCAATCTTAAGGAGGTAAAGAAATTTTTAGATAATGATCAATCTAATATCGTTGTTAGTGAAGATCCTAAAATATTGCAGTATATTCTAGAAAACAAATGTGATATTAAGATTTTACAAGAAGTATTAGGTAGATTAAAAGATGAAGTAAAAGACAAAGTAATAAACAGAGCAGATAAAAATAGAAAACAAACTCTATTTTTAGCATTATACACTGGTGCAGATTATTTAAAAGCCTTTGAAAATGATCAATATATTAATTGGTCTGTATTTGACAAAAAAGGTAATAACTTATTGCATTATGCGCTTTCTATGCCCAATATCTCTAATGAATCACTAGATCTCATACATAAAAAATTAGATGATAGCAAATGTCTCTTAGTAACTAATAATGACGGTGAAAATGCTCTGCACTGTGCTGCAAGATCTGGAAACTTAACAAATTTTAAATGGTGCCTTGATCAGTATCGTTCTGATCAGATCAAACTATCATTAGATAAGATTAATAATGAAAAAACTACTATAGACATAGAGTCACTATTAAATAGTGTTAACCGCCTTGGAGAAACTCCTGTAGTTGAGCTGCTAAAAAACAAAAATTTAGGTAGCAATGAACCATTCAAAGAGATTATTAAATATCTTAGTGATAATAACTATGATTTCTTAAAAACTGATCATAATGAGCAAAATGCTGTAAGTCTTGCAGTTAAAAATGGCTACTATTCTTCAATAAATGATTTTTTGACATCTAAACATGATGCTACAAAAGAACGTAGAGAAGAAATAGCTTTTTCTGTTATAGAAAATAATCAAAAAAATCTTTCCACCTTCGCTTCGGATATAACTCAAAACAATGTTAAGGAAAGTCTTAACTTTGCTAAAAAATACCCTAAAAGATTTGCTAATCTTATTAGTAACTCCAGGGATGATAGTATTTTATTTGAACTTATTAAGGATAAAAAATTAACAAATCAAATGTTTACTGATGATGACGATACAATACTGCATTTAGCAATAAAACATAAAAACTATAACCTTGCTGATCAGTGTTTAAAAGTCTGGCAAGGTGAAGAGTATTATTCGTTGCATAACAAAAATAAACAGAATGTTTTGCACTATTTTGCAATGTATGGTGATCAACCATTTGCCAAAGAATTTCTAGACAAGGCAAAAAATATTGATCCTGGTTTACTCAATCTACTAACAGAATCAGATAGCACAGGCAAAACACCATTGCATTATGCAGCTGAAAATAATCCAGAAGTATTTACAGAGTTAGTGAAAAAATTACCTGAATATAAATTAAATATTTTATTTCAAAATGGTATAGGCCAAGAAGTGGCACAACATAAGGTAAGTCAAGAAAATAGCAACCCAAAAATTACCACAGATATTGCTAAGTCATTTTCACAAAATAATGATGGATGGTATGATACTGCTGGAATTTTAGCTTCTTTAGCTGATTTAATAATAGAGAAGAAAGCTGATGATCCTATTATACTTGTGCAACCTCATGAACAAGATGATTATGATAGCACAAGCAAACAACAGCCTCTATCCAACGAATTAAAAGAAATATCTAAATTATCTAATAATCAAGATGTTTTATATGTTAGACGCGATCCTACCAATGCAAATGGAAAAAGCAGAGCGCATTGGATTGTTTTTTATTTCTTTCAAAATAATCTATTAATAGTTGATCCTTTTGGAAGTCATAAGCCATCAAAAGTTGTGAGGGATGCTGTTAAAGGAACTATAGATAACGTATATGTTTCTACTACAAATATTCAGCACGATGTAGCATCTTGTGGCCCTATCTCTTCTGAGGTAACTAGAGCTATACATTCTAATAGAGCAAAACTTAAAGGGTTACTAAGTAGTGGTGATACAAAAATTGATATTACAAAAATTTTACCTGATGGTTTGATAGATGATGCCAAAAAATTTGGAAAAGTTAATTACGGACAAGGAGATAAGAATTTTCAAGCTTCAAAAATAAGAAATACTCATGTGCGCATTGCACAAACTATATGTAATGTAACATTCGATTCAACTCCAAGTCAAAACTTATTAAGGAGTATTTTGACAAAAGGCGGTGCTTTAGCTGAGCAGACAGCTATGTTAGGTCATGACTCGATCGAACAAATTTATCAATTATGTCAAAAGAATAAAAATATAAGCACAAAAAAAGTTGTATCAATATTAAACAACAAAGAGATAGCTAATCTTGATTTTGAAGTAGCTTTATTACTTGCACAAAATGAAATTGCAGTTAACCAGCAGCAGATTGAAAAACTTGATAAAACATTAGGAGAAGATTTTAAAGAAATAAAAAAAAGATTAGATAATGCATTACAACCTAAAACATTACAGCTAAGCGATGAACAGATCAATAAAATAAAAAACATAAGAAAACAGTGTGAATTAGACCTAAAAGACAAGCTTAACAAGAGAGTTGTTTCAAGCAATAGTGACTCTCTATTAGATAGTTTTTTACGTTCTGCATCAGCAGATGATGTTAAGGCATTCTTTAGTTTTTGTGGTAAGCCTGAAAGTAATTTGAACGATAAAATACAAGAAGCAGCGTTTACTGCAGCAAGATCTGGTAAGATTGATAAGCTGCAAGTTCTTGTTAATCATAACAATGACATTTTATACACAACAGATGTTAGTGGTAAGAGTTTACTAGAAGCTGCAGCTGAAAATTCTCATCCTGAGGTTGTTCAGTATATTATACGCGAACATAATAAAATTCATAAAAATAAAGACAATGAAAAACCAGAGTTTTTAGGTTTTATCAACAATATAGCTAAAAGAAATGATCCATGGGCTAAAGATCTAGCAAGAGTATTGAATAAAGTATCTCATAATAAAGATTATAATGAGTCAGATGAATCAGAGATTAAGAAAATTTTAAGTCCTGATAAATGGAGTAATGAGGCAGGAAAAACAGTAGATAAAAATGATTATGGTAAATTACAATATTATGCTGATGTTATTAAACGTGGTAATGTAGAAGAATTTAAAACTCTTTTAGAAAAGAATTCAAAACCTGAACATAGATTGTTCTCGCTTAATGATAATGGATACAGTCTAGTCACTTTAACTGCTGCTCTAGGTACAGTAGATCATTGGAAAGAAATAGAAAAAGCTTATGGAAAAATACAAGGGCGTTCTGCTTATAAAGCCTCATTAGATAATAAATCTAGTATTGGCAGTCCCATTCAAGCTGCACTTATTGCAGGTAACTTACAGGTATTTTACCATCTTTTTGACTTGAAAGATGGATTTAAGATTGATAAACAATATGGTGCAGAAGAAAACAATATACTGCATACAATTCTGCAGTCAGGTAAAGTTGAATTATTCAATGATATTTTTTTCAAATTTAAAAATAAAGACACATTTTTTAAAGCCCTACAGCAAGTAAATAAAGATAAGAAAAGCCCATTAGATTTAGCATTAGAAAAAGGCCATCATGCTATTTTCAACAACGCATTAGATCTTATTGTTAGTCGTAATAAAAAAGATATAGCAAATTTACTTATCTCAAATGATTGTGGATTAGCTAGATCAGCGGTAAAGTTTGATAATAAGAATACTCTCAATCGAATATTTAGTCTACAAGATGAGTATAACAAGAGTTCAGATAAACAGTTAAATTTGTTAGAACACAATAACCGTTATAATGAGAAAGAAAGAACAACAATAAATGCTCTAACTGCTTCAATTTCCAGTGATTCTTACAATAAGGAAATATTTGATCTTTTGTTCAACCAAGGCATAAATTTTAGGACATTTAGTGAAATAGATCGATATTCCCCTGTACACAAGGCTGCAAAGTATAACAACATTGGTGCCCTGCAGTATTTCATTAAAAAATTTCCTAATGATAATATATTAGATATTAAAAACAAAGATGGTAAGACATCACTTCATTATGCAATAAAGAATGGTAACAGGGAAGTAGCAGAATTTTTGATAAAAAATGGTGCAAATTTTAATTTATCTAACCACAAAGGTATTACTCCTTTTGAGCTTGCCTTACAAAATAGTAAGTTTTCTGACATTTGTATTAACCTACTAGATCATAATGAGCCAGGTGCAACATTGCCTTTTCACAGAGCGATTTTATCTGGCAATGAAAGTTTGATAGAAAAACTAATTGATAAAAAATATTGGTTATTTGATCAATATAACAATAACTCTATCAAAAATTCTGATATATTAGATGGAGAAACAGCCCTGAAACTTGCATTAAGAAAAGGGATTAGCAAGGACTTAACATCTGAATTAGCATATAAATTAATTTCGCGCTTTAACGAATTAGACAAAAAACAGCAAATTTTAGAATCTGGATTTTTAAATGACATACTAAAAAGCGGTATTTACGATAGTGAAGATTTAACAAAACTAGATGAAGCTAATAAATTTTTTGAATCAGAGATAACAAAGGATAAGTCTCTTCTAAATGTAGTCAGTCAAGGTACTACTCTACTGTATGATATTGCTAGCAAAGGTAATACTGGTTTATTTGAAAAAATAAAGGACTATATAGATCCTAATATCATTACTAGTGCTACTTCCAATGAATTCAAAGAAGCTCCACTTCATGTAGCGGTAAGAAATGGTAATACATATATAGTTAAGGTTCTACTCGAAAAGTTGGATGATAACTTTAAGTTTGCTGTTAATCAATATAATGCTGAAGGCTACACACCATTTCAAATAGCTGCTGAATCAGGTAATAAAGAAGTATATGAATTACTTAAAGATAATGATGGGGATTTAGAATCTAGAACTAAAAACGGCGATAGTATAGCACATCTACTAGTCTTAAGTGCTATGGAGAGTATTGATCCCAAATCCGATTGCAAGTATGAATATGAAAAGTGGCTTAAAGAGCCACATCTTGAACTTGGAAAACTTGTTAATCACAGAGGTGATGATTTGCTTGCTACTGCGGCAAAATGCAGTAACAAAGACGCAGCTCCTAAAATTATAAAGCAACTCTTAGAAAATGAGTTTAAACATAAAAAGAACCAATTTACACAAGAAAATGCAGTAAGACTTTTATCTAATGCTATCTTAGCTGGTAACTTTAATGCTGTTAGTGAGATAGTATTTGAAAATATAAAACGAGAAAACACACTTACTAGTAAAATTGCTGATGTTACTGGTAAAATATACCCTAGTGTTGGGCATACTATCTTTCCAAGCTCACAGAAAAAGATTGCAAATATTAAGGAAGAAAAGGCTTTGTCGCAATCCATACTAAAAGCTTTGTTAAGCACTGAAGAGAAAAAGAAGAGTTTATCACAAACCATATTAAAGTTTTTACCAATAGTTGAACAAAAAGGTTTATCGCAACCCATTACCACAATAAATTCAGATGCATTGTGTGATTTTCTTATAGAAGATCAAAACCTTAGCAATATAGATAACTTTCCTTTAGTTGAAGAGGAAGTAAGAGTAAGTAATAGTAGAAAAAACATTATTGTACAACAAGAAGAATTGCGTCAAAAAATTGATACTTTTCTAGAACAAAAACAATCATTGCCATTATGGAAAAACGAGAGAAAAGACCTGAAAGACGTGGTTGTATCACTTAAAAATAATCAATATACGTTCAAAATTAATGAATCAATTATACATGTTATTAACAACAATAACTCAACTGATAACATTGTAGAAAGAGCTTGTGGATATTATTTTCAACAAAATCCTGATCAAAACCCTGATGAGTGTCTTTTTGGCGATGTAACACGTAAACAATACATTATAAAAGATATAGAATCCGTGTTCAATGATAATAATAAACAACACTATATTGATTTTATATTATATGCTCAGCAACTTCAAGAACAGCAAACAGAAGAGAGCAGAGCAAAAATAATAGAAGACTGTGCACAATATATGGACAAGGAATATGATAAGTTAAGATCAGACCTTTATAAATGTAATCAACAAATATCTGAACTAGATAAAAAAATTGCAGAATATGGATTAAACAAAGACTATTTATATAAAATAAAAACATCAAAAGATGCACTATATACAAGTTGTAAAGCCTTAGAAGGCAAATCAATTATCGATGATATCTTCACTAATAATAATTCAAATCTTATAAAATTGATCTTAAAAGATGAAGAATTGTGGGACCATAGATTTGTAGATAGCAAAGGTAATACTTTGTTACATAAGATAGGGCAGATGGATAGTAAATTCATTTCCCTTGATCTTATCAAGAAATTGACTGACAGAGGTTTTTCTCTAATAAAGAAAAACAATGATGGTAAATCAGCCAGAGATATTCTTGAAGATGCATGCCATAAGCTTGCTGATCAAAATAATGCCTCGGCAATAATAAATCACTTAATAAATGCTGCTCAAACTGAAGAAAAAGTTCAAGAACATTTTGAAAAAGGACTTGATTCTTTATTGGAGAACAATTCAATCAGTTACTTAAAAAGTATTTCTCTTCATGAACATTATGGTCAATTGTTTAATAAGTATTACGGTACAGTCTTTAATCCGTTCCATAGTATTGTATCCTCATGTTTTAATGGTGATTTATCAAATGATTATCTCTTTAAAAAGAAACTTCAAAGTTTCGACGCATTACTCAAAAGCAAGGATTTAAGCTCAGCGTTAGATAAGACTGATGAAAAGAGAAGTAATTTTCTACATAAGGCCATAGAAGAAGCCATCACTAACTACGATGGTACTAATAAAATGCTGGATCACATTTTATTAAATGTGGCTAAAAAGTTAAATGACAATAGAAATTTCGAGTTGTGTAATAGGCTATTTTTCAAGCAAAGAAATAGTGAAGGTGATAACGTCATCGAAGCTTTATCGAAAGTTCCTGGTAGCTTAGATATATTTAAAAAGCTGGAAGGAGAACTAAGCACATTTGCTTTTGCTAAAGAATGTGATTTAAATTTAGTTTTAATAAATGCTGCTCGCAATAAAAATTGCAATTTATATACACATGTAACTGAAGAATATCGTTTAAATAGACTTAGAACTCCTAATGAAAATGATCAATTTCCACTCCATGCAGCAGTAATCAGTGGAGATCAGGAAACAGTATTAGCTGTACTCAAATCCGGTGCAAATATTAATCAAATTAATGCTGATGGCAAGACGGCTCTACATGAACTGTTAATTTCTCTAAACAACTCTGATAATTCTATCAATTTGGCTCGTTATTTGGCAGCACGTGGTGCTTTTTTTGGTCAGGAAGAAATTGATGTAATAAAATCTGTGGATGATAGGGATAAAGTTTTACTTGGGCTTGCTCAAGGTAGATCCGACTTTCATAACTTAAAGTATAAATTATTAAAGAGAGTGGGAGATTTTATTACATCGAAAAACAAAAGTGATGCTATAGATATAAACTTAGATGTAGGTGGTAGTGTTGTTTTTATTAAGGTAACTAATGGAATATTTAGAAGTAATGAATTTCTGAATAGTGATATCTGTGGAAAAAATAATTTAACTACTAGCTATTTTGACATAGATGGAAGCAAAGGATATGTTCAAAAATCTTCAAGTGGTGCGAGGAACTACGTAGTTTCTGAAGATAATATAAAGCTCAATGTATGGTGGACTCATCCTAATGATAGCAAGGGAAGTATAAAGGAAAGTATAACAGTTTACATAAATGCTGACGGAACTATAAAGGCTAGTGATAAAGATTTGAAAAAATATGGTGGTATAGGTGATGATCAAGCTAGAAAAAAGGCTGTTGAGCAATTGGTGGAAAAAGTTGATTTTGAAGATAATACAGTATATGTTGGAGGTATACCTTTAAAAGATGCTTTAACAGCAGGACGTTGGCGTGATCAAAGCCTGAATGAGCAGAAGCAAGCTCCTCATAAAAAAGTAGAGAGAGTTCAAAGTGTTAGCTCAAGTGATAGTCCATCACATAATTCACCAAGTTTTGAAAGAAGTAGACATAGTAGTAGTGACACAGAAGAAATAATAGAAGAAGATGTTGATGAACAAAAGAATATATCAGATCAAATAGATGAGGATTTAGATCATCAGATACTAGATTCTAGAGAAATAGAAGATAATGGTCAAGAACTTGCATCCTATACTCAAGCAACACAAGGAGAAGAAATAGTTAGTGAAGGAATGGATGATGGCTTATCAAATAAAGTTGAAAACAATAAAGAGAATAATGAACTGAATAATAATGTTTTAAAGTTAATTGATAGCTTAAACAGTCCAATTAGTGAAATAGAGGAAAATAATAATGCCTCTACTAAATTAATAGAAAGTACAAGAAATGTAACAGAAAGCTTAACAAATCTTATAACCGAAGCAACGAATGATTGGGGAAATTCATCTTTTCAAGGATCTAAAAAAGATCAAAAAGAATTAATTAATCAATCAATCAATAGGTCAAATATGAGCAATTCTAACGGCAAATCTTCTAAATATTTAGAGGAATTAAAAGAAAAGCATTTAAAAACATCCAAAAAAAATGAAATTGATAAAAGTGGAGTTATAGCAGAGCATTTAGATAGAGATGCAGAAAACTTCAAATATCAAGTTAAAGCTGATGATGTTACAGCAAGCACTTATAAACATTTAGCAGAAGGAGGAATTAAATTACCAGAAAGTCTTAAAGAAAAAACTTCTCACTTGAGTGAATTAGGTGAGTTAGAAAAAAGGTTCAAACAACCAAATAAAGGATTGAAAAAACATACAAAAGAGTATTATATTAGCCCTAAAACAAAGGAAAAATTAGGAAACTTGCTAGATAATAAAATAGATGACAAATATTTAGAGGATAAGGTAAGTAAAAAGGTTGAGTCACAAACATCAAGCAGTAAAGAAATTCCAAATGTCGAAAAGCAACAAGCAGAAAAGCTAACTGATGAAAAAAAGAAGAATTTCTATAAAGCTGTAGAAGATGTAACAAGAAGCTTAGCAGGTGTTATGAATGAAGTAGAAAACAATTCAAATTCTAAGCAGCAAAAAGATTCAAATAATCGAACAACACTTAAGTTGAATCTTATAAATCTTAATGACAATATGCATATTAATAGTCCTGGTAGTAGTATTCCACGTAGTCCTGATTCAGGATATGGATCACCTATCAACTCACCAAAAGAAGAGAAGGGAGAAAAAGATAGTTTGGAATCAGAAAAACAAGGCAGAAAGAATGTAGATTTATCAGGTGAAGTAATCGAATCTGGGAAAAAACATACACCAACAATGGTAAAAGAGTATAAGCCTGAGTTAAATAAGGTCAAAGTTATAAAAAAAGAAGATCTTGAAAAAATTATACAAGAGATAAGAAAAAACTTACCTTCATCAGAAAAAACGAAGAATCATATGGGTACAAAGGCAAGTGAAAAACTCAAGTTTGGATTAAGCCCAAAACTAAGAGAAGGAAACAACCAATCACTACCACCAATTCCTAGTTCAGGTAATAACAAAGGAGGATTCAGCAGATGATAACCCAGGTTTCTCAATAATATCAAAATAGTGGCTAAGCAGGCAATAAGTTTCGTATAGTGGTAGTCCAATAGCAGAGGAATATGAACCACGAAGCCATAATACAAACATTCCTGCTGCACCTTGTATATCGCATCCACCAGCTTTGCCACTCCACTGACCTGATGATAGATAATAACTAATCTCCTGCTCAGTTAAGCGCTTAAACTTCACTATTGTTGTAACGCATTTAACATGCACAGCATCATTTGGTGTCAACAAGTAAACTGTAGTGTAAACCCTATGCCTTCTTCCTGATAGCAAGCGCATACACTGATTTGCTTGTTCTGTGGTTTCTGCTTTAGGTAGTATTCTTCTGCCACATGCAACAACTGTATCAGCACTAAGTATAAAGTGATTAGGATATAGCTTTTTTACTTCATAAGCTTTATTTTTTGCCATACGAATTGAGTATTGTTTTGGTAATTCTTTTTTATTGGGTAATTCATTTATGTTGGGTGACACAACTAATTCAGGTGATAAACTGATTTGATGCAGTAAGTTTAAACGTTGTTTTGAAGAGGATGCAAGTATTAGATTATTGAGGCTGTTTTTCACTAACGTTTTTTAACCTCCTAACAATACGTCCATTTTTTATATCTTCTTTTCTACTATAAATAGTACTTATTTCAACTAGAACCCTATCACCGACCAAAATGCGTATTTTACTTCTCCGTATTCTCCCAGAAGTGTGGGCAATTAGTTCATGACCATTGTCAAGCTTTACCTTAAAGTGTACATCACGCAACAAGGCAGTTACGACACCTTCACTTTCAATAATACCTTCTTTTATAGACACATCTTTACAACTTTTATAAAATAGAGATTTTAAAGAATAAATACGATATCACAATAGAATTATGCAATAATCTCATTAATTTTCTTCAGACTTCATTCAAAATTGGTAAAAAATAAACCCCCTGCGAAACGCTCTGCTACTAAATTGATATGTAAAAATTAAGTCAGTTAAAAAGCATGTCTCAAATTTACAATATAATATTAAACCTCATATTATATTTTTTCTGAAAATTACGGTAAACATGAGACATAATATTAAATATCTTTATCTCCAGGATTTTATGTTCGACCCTCATTCTAAAGTTCCAATTATGCTCTTTTTGCCCTATCATAAGAGGTTTTTTACGGTATTTTTTATACGGAATCACAACTGTAATTTTTGACATCCCTGATATCCATAATCTGCATATTTTATACTCTCAGTTGGTCTCTTGTTTTCTTATCCTAAAATCCTCCCTCTATGTGATACTGACAAAATCTGCCCTTTTCCCTCGATTCGGTC
Organism: Anaplasmataceae bacterium; assembly: GCA_031546805.1. Taxonomy (GTDB): domain Bacteria; phylum Pseudomonadota; class Alphaproteobacteria; order Rickettsiales; family Anaplasmataceae; genus Mesenet. The sequence goes on along the minus strand of JAVBJW010000025.1, from coordinate 812 downwards.
TTTATAGTATTAATTTTCTTCTTCCATGAAGTAAAATTTTTCCGTTTTTTTCTGTCTTTTGGCCGCTGTATCTGTGACATCTGCTAAAATCTTTAAAATCCTCTTGTCTTTGGTAATCGTGACTTTCTTGGCCAACAACGGTTCCATTTTCTTCAATAATCAACAGATATTTGCGTTGTGTAAGTTGAATAGGTAACCCAAAAACCTGTGGGTTATGTAAGTTCAATAGTACAACAGAATGTTTTATCTTCCAGTGTATTGACATTCTTCCATCTTCTGTTTTTCAATTTTTTCCCACTACGGACGCTCTTTTCTATTACTTTTTCGCATTCCTATATCGTTAACCCTGTCACGTCGCGAAAATTTTTCGGATGTTTCTTTAGATTATTGCAATTTAAGCTCATTTTCCCTCACTTTTTTTCCTATTCCTCTTTTATCATTTTTTTATCTTCATAATTTCTTTATCTTCTTCTCACCATCTTCCTCAGCAGGTCTACTGACGTTACTGCACTAAATTTAGTGAATTTACTGCTATCTAACTTACACCTATTATCACAAAACTCCGCTCTATAGCAAACCCAAGGAAGGTTTTGCCGAGTGCTAAAAAACAAAATCAATAGGCCGAATTGATATCGGGCCAAAAGCTCTGCAGAGCATTTCTTATGGCATGCTTGATAGCAAACCATTGATGCTCAATTTCATTAAAGTCAGGAGAATATGGAGGCAGGTACAAAATTTCTGCACTTCTGCAAGTTTACTGATTTTTTTAGACTTATGGAAAGTAGCATTGTCGAAAATGATAGTTTGTCCAA
>JAVBJW010000070.1:0-36419 GCA_031546805.1 Anaplasmataceae bacterium | reverse complement strand
CCTGGAGACAAGGTAAGTATAGAAGTAGAGTTGCAGAATAAGTATGGAATAGCAATGGATCAAGGTTTAAAATTTTCAATAAGAGAAGGTGGCAAAACTGTAGGTTCTGGCGTCGTCTCAGAGATTTTAGTGTAGTGTTTGGTGGTTAAGATGGTAAATAGGGAAAAGAAATATTTAATGTATATTAGCTTTAGAGCTTTTGATAAGGATTGTTTAGAGAATGCTATAAGAAAAATTATCTCAAGTTTAAAACAAGCTGGAATTGACTTAAAGGGTCCAGTTTATTTGCCAACAGGAGAAACAGATTTTACTTTTAACCGCAGCCCTCATATTGATAAGAAGTCGCGCGAGCAATTTAAAATGGCTATTCATAAACGTCTAATTGTTTTATATAATGCTAGTTCTGATACCTTGCGGACGTTAGATGATTTATCTTTATCAATTGGTGTAGAGATAAGTTTGAAGATTAAATGGGGATGAATTATGAAAAGAGTTGGTGTATTAAAAAGAGTTGGTTTATTAATGAAGAATATTGGTCATACAGCACTATATTTCTCTAATAAACGGGTACCTGTTACCTTATTGTATCTTGAAGATACTTTTGTTGTTGATTTAAAGTCTGATAGTAAGTGCGGGTATTCTGCTGCTGTTCTTGGCATGGGCGATTTTAAGAATATTTCTTATCCTCAGTTACAATTTTTGCGTAAAAATAATATAACTAATAAATTCAAGTTATTTGAAAGTAAATTGAATGATTTGTCTGGATTGGAAGCTGGATTGAAATTTGACATTAATCATTTTATTGTTGATCAATATGTTGATATTACTGGTTATTCCATAGGTAAAGGTTTTGCTGGTGTAATTAAGAGGCATAATTTCAAAGGGCTTAGAGCTTCTCACGGTGTTTCTATAGCTCATCGTTCACAAGGATCAACAGGACAGTGTCAGGATCCTGGTAAAACTTTTAAGGGAAAAAAAATGGCTGGGCATTTAGGTGCAAAAAGAGTGACTGTGCAAAATATGAAAATTGTTCTTGTTGATGTAGAGGCTTCTATTATTGCTGTAAAAGGCAATAATGTTCCTGGCTATTGTGGTTCTTATGTTTTTGTTAGGGATGCAAATAAAAAAGCTTTACATAGAGATTTTTTTGTAAAAGCATTAAGTTCTTAGTGTTGTAGTGATGGTATAATATGGATTGTAAGTTAGTTAATTTGTATAACGAGAGTATTGGTGTAGTAAATCTTAATCCTTTAATATTCTCTGTTGAAAAAAGATTAGATATACTACATGATGTGGTTAAATGGCAGTTATCTAAAAGAAGAAGTGGTACGCATAAAACTAAGGGCATAAGCGATATATCTGGTACTACTGCAAAGCCTTATAAACAAAAACGTACTGGTAGAGCAAGGCAGGGGAGTTTACGCTCTCCTCAGTTTAGAGGGGGTGCTGTTATATTTGGACCTGTAGTTAGAAGTCATGCTTATTCTTTAAATAAAAAAGTTCGTAAATTAGGATTAAAAGTCGCATTATCTTTAAAATATTCTGAAGGTAAGTTGATTATTGTAGATAATGTTAATCTTGATTTTAACAAAACATCTCAATTAGCAAAATGTATTAATAATTTTAAATTTCCATCTCTTTTAATAGTAGCTAATTATGAAGAAAATATTTATCTTGCTTGTAGAAACTTGTCTAATGTTGACTTAATTAAACCTGTTGGAATAAATGTTTTTGACTTACTACATCATGAGTATATTATTTTAACTTTTGATGTTTTAAGTTATTTAGAAAGTAGGTTGTTATGATAAATTATTATGGTCTCATAAAATCTCCTATCCTTACTGAAAAAGTGTCTTTTTTAAGTGAGAAATTTAATAAATATGCTTTATATGTAGATGTTAAAGCTAATAAAGTGCAACTTAAAAAAGCAATAAAACTTATTTTTGGTGTTGATGTTTTGTCTATTAATGTAGTAAAAATACCACGCAAGGTAAAAAGGTTTAAAGGTATAGTTGGTAGTAGAAAACAGAAGAAAAAAATCTATTTCTCGTTAAATAGTGGACAAAATTTAGATATAGTGGGTATGTAGATGAGTATAAAGTTATTAAATCCAATTACTTCATCATCTCGTGGTACTGTTTTAGTAGATAAAGGTCATTTGTGGAAAGGTAATCCAGAAAAATCTCTTACAGTTGGAAAAAAATCTACTGGTGGTAGAAATAACTCTGGTAGAATTACTGTTCGTCATATTGGTGGCGGCCATAAAAAAAAGTATAGAATAGTTGATTTTAAACGAAATCTTGATATTGTTGCTATAGTAGAAAGAATAGAGTATGATCCGAATAGAACTGCTTTTTTGGCCTTGATTTCTTATCAAAATGGTGTTAAATCTTATATATTGGCTCCTCATGGTATTAAACCTGGCGATAGCGTTGTATCTGGAAATGATGTTGATATATTGCCTGGAAATTGCTTGCAACTTAAGTTTATTCCTGTAGGTTCTTTTGTACATAATATTGAATTAAAACCTGGTAATGGTGGTTCTATTGCTAGATCTGCTGGTAGTTATGCTCAGATTATAGGGCGTGATGGGTTATATGTTTTGTTGAGGTTAAGATCTGGTCAGGTGAGGTTAATACTCTCCACTTGTAAGGCAACTATTGGCGTTGTTTCTAATGTTGATTATAAAAATATTAAATTGGGCAAGGCTGGTAGAAAAAGATGGCTTGGTGTTAGACCAACTGTTCGTGGTGTTGCGATGAATCCTATTGATCATCCTCATGGAGGTGGTGAGGGCAAAACTTCAGGTGGTAGGCATCCAGTTACACCTTGGGGTGTTCCTACAAAGGGAAAAAAGACAAGGAAGAGAAAGAAATTTAGTAACAAATATATTAAATAATTATGATCTAAGAGGTGATTTATGGCTAGATCTGTGTGGAAGGCTCCTTTTTGCGAACCTAGTGTTTTGAAATTGGTTAGTAAAGCGTTGGAAAAAGGCAGTAATGCTTTGATTAAAACTCGTGCTAGAGCTTCTACTATATTGCATAATTTTGTTGGATTGAAATTTGCTGTTTATAATGGAAAAGATTTTATTCCTTTTAGGATAACTGATGGTATGATAGGTCATAAGCTTGGTGAATTTTCTCCGACTCGTAAGTATAATGGGCACAGTGCTAATAAAAAAGTAATAAGAAAATAGTTTGGTGTAATTATGGTACAAAATACTAATGTAATAGTTAGAGCTAAAGCAAAAACATTGAAAGTCAGCCCGCAAAAGTTAAATTTAGTTGCTGACTTAGTGCGTGGTCAAAAAGTTTCTGAGGCTATCATGCAGTTGATTTTTTGTAAAAAGAAGGCTGCTTCTTGTGTTAATAAACTTTTAAAATCAGCACTTGCTAGTGCTCAACATAATTATAATTTAGATGTTGATAATCTTTATATAAAAGAGATATTGGTTGGTAAATCTATAACATTGCGCAGGGTTTTTCCTAAAGCTATGGGTAGAGCTAATAGAATAAATAAACGTTATAGTAACATGGTTGTTAAATTAATGGAGAGAGTTTAAAAATTATGGGTAGAAAAGTAAATCCTATTGGATTTAGATTAGAAAATACAATTAAGCCAAGTGCGTTATGGTATTCTAAAAAAAACTATAAAACTTACCTTCACGAGGATTTAGCAATTCGTAATTATGCAAAAAAATATCTTGGTTATGCTGCAATTGGTAAAGTTGTCATAGCTCGTAAAGCTGATTCAGTAGTTGTTACAATGCATTCTGCTAAACCAGGTGTTATAATAGGTAAAAAGGGGCTTGATATTGAAAAGATAAAACAACAACTTTCTAGAATGGTAGTAGAAAGTAATGTTGAATTAAATGTTATAGAAATCAAAAGAACTGAAACTAATGCAACTTTAATAGCTAAAGGTATAGCTCAACAGTTAGAAAAAAGAGTTTCATTTAGGCGCGCTATGAAAAAAGCAGTACAAAATTGTTTAAGAATGGGAGGCAAAGGAATAAAAGTGTGTTGTTCTGGACGCTTAGGTGGTGCTGAAATAGCTCGTGTTGAATATTATAAAAAAGGTAGGTTACCTCTAAACACCTTGCGTGCTAATATTGATTATGCTCTGTGTGAGGCAAAGACTACCTCTGGTATTATAGGTGTAAAAGTTTTTGTTTGTTCAGATGATTAAATTGTTATTTAGTGGTAAATGTAATGCTTGCACCAAAAAAGACTAAGTATAAAAAAGCTTTTAAAGGTAGAATTAGTGGTAATACTAAAGGCGGGGCTGTTTTGCTTTTTGGAAGCTATGGATTAAAAGCAATTGAGGCTGAAAGGGTTACTTCTAAGCAGATTGAAGCTGCAAGACGTACTATAACTAGAACCTTAAAACGCACTGGAAAGGTATGGATTAGAATTTTTCCTGATGTACCTGTCAGCAAAAAGCCAACTGACGTTCGTATGGGCAAAGGAAAAGGGAGTGTTGAATTTTGGGCATTTAGAGTAAAACCTGGTAGAATTTTGTTTGAGGTTAATAATGTTCCTATAAACTTAGCAAAGATAGCTTTTAATAAAGCATCTTCTAAGCTGCCAATAAAATGTAAGTTTGTTTCTAATTTTGAAGTTTAATGGAGGAAGAGTTGGATATAGAAGAAATAAGGTTGAAATCTCCTGAAGAATTGAGTAATGTTCTAGTAAGTTTAAGGAAGGAGCTTGTTGACATGGTTTTTCAGAGAAAATTAAGTCAGTTTAATAATGTTGCGCGTTTTAAGTTGGTTAAAAAAATTATAGCTCGTGTTTTAACTATATTGAATGAAAAAAGAGGGAATTAATGTCTGGGAAAATTCTGTCTGGTACTGTGGTTAATTCTAAATGTAATAAAACTATAGGAGTTTTAGTTCTAAGAATAGTTAAAGATAAGCTGTATAAAAAGATTGTTAAAAAGTATAAAAGATACATTGTACATGATGAATTTAACAAATGCAAAGAAGGGGATTTGGTTAAGATACAAGAACATAGGCCAATCTCAGCTACCAAAAGATGGATTGTAGTTAATGAGTAAGAAGTTTGGATTAAAGTTGTAAAGGTATATTATGATTCAAAAGAATACATTGTTAGAAGTAGCTGACAATTCTGGTGCACGTTCTGTTTTATGTATAGGATTGTTAAATGGGAAGAAATCTGCATCTATTGGTGATGTTATAGTTATTTCTGTTAAATCTTCAAATCCTAAAGCGAAGGTTACAAAAGGTAAAGTGTATAGGGCAGTAGTGGTTAGAGTAAAGAAATCGACACGTAAATTTGATGGAAGCATAATTCGTTTTTCTTCTAGCAATGCTGTTGTTTTAATTAATAATCAAGGTGATCCTTTGGGTACTAGAGTGTTTGGTCCGATTAAAAAATTGCCTTCTGGTTCCTTTATGAAGTTGATGTCTTTAGCTGTTGAGGTTTTGTAATGGGCATGAAAATAATAAGTGGAGATGATGTAATAGTCATAAATGGGGAAGATAAGGGAAAAATTGGTAAGATAATCAAAGTAGTAAAAAAGCAAAATATAGGTTGTAAAGTGATAGTGTCTGGTATAAATTTATGCAAGAAGCATGTGAAACAAACGGAAAATAAAAAGGGTGGTATATTAATAAGTGAACTGCCGATTGATATTTCTAATGTTGCTTTGCTTGATCCTAAAAATCGAGTTCGGACTAGGGTAGGCTTTAAATTCTTAAATAATAAGAAAGTTAGATTTGCTAAAAGCTCTGGAGAGGTAATAAATTAATTTTATGTCTATGTTAGAAGGTTTGTATAAGGATAAAGCGGTTGCATTACGTAATAAGCTTGGCTATAGTAATGTCATGCAAGTTCCGAAATTAATAAAAGTATGTATCAATATGGGCGTAGGTGAAGCTGCAGCTGATAGTAAAGCAATTAACCATCCGCTTACAGTTTTGTCCTTAATATCTGGTCAGAAACCTGTTTTAACCTATGCAAAAAAATCAATTTCTGGATTTAAAATAAGGAAAGGTATGGTTATAGGGTGCAAGGTGACTTTGCGTAGGAATAAAATGTATGAATTCTTGGAGAGGCTTTTATATATTACTTTACCTAGGGAAAAAGATTTTAGAGGCTTCAATTTTAAGCAATTTGATGGTCATGGCAATCTTTCGCTAGGTATTCAAGAGCATACTTCATTTTTAGAAGGAGATTACATTACGGAAAACAAAATTAGAGGAATGGATATTAATATTATTACAAGCGCAACTAATAATAAAGATGCAAAAGAATTGTTGTGTGTTCTGAATTTTCCTTTTGTTGATTAGTTAAGAGATAAATTTATGGCAAAAAAATCTGTTATACAAAGGAACTTAAAAAGGATACAAATTGTGGATAGGTATAAGGATAAAAGAGCAAAACTTAAGGCTATAATAACTGATAAGGATATCCCTGTAAATCAGAGATTTGCTGCTCAACTTAAATTATCTAAGTTATTACGAGATTCTTCTTCTATAAGAATTAGAAATAGGTGCTGTGTAACTGGTAGAGGGAGAGGTGTTTATAGGAAATTTGGTCTCTCGCGTATTATTTTGCGTGAGTTGTGTTCTTTTGGATACGTACCAGGAATGTTAAAGTCTAGTTGGTAATTAAAATTGTGAGGAATGTATAATGGCTTTATCTGATAGTATAGGTGATTTTTTAACTAGAATTCGTAATGCTCAGTTAGCGATGATGAAGGTTGTTATAGTTCCTTTTTCTCGTATGAATTATTCTATTTTAAAAATTTTACAGAATGAAGGCTATATAGTCTCTTTTGCTGAAAATAAAGTAAGGAACAAGATATTTTGTTTTAGTATTAAGTTAAAATATTATAATAGTCTACCTGTGATTAATGATATAGTTAGAGTTTCTAAACCTGGAAAACGTATTTATTTCTCAGTTAAAAAAATTCCAAAGTTTTACAATGGATTAGGTATTATTATTTTGTCTACTTCAAAAGGAATAATGTCTGATTCACATGCGAGGAAATTGAATGTTGGTGGGGAAATTTTATGTGGTATTTTTTAGATAGGAAGTATTGATGTCTCGTATTGGTTCAATGTCTATAATTATTCCTGACGGTATTAAGGCTGAATGCTATGATAATAAGTTATTATTTCAAAGCAATAAAGAAAATAAAGAATTTATTGTGCATGATTCTATTATATGTAAGATTATTGGTAATGAGTTATTATTATCAATAGACAGAAATAATCTTAATAAAAATATTAAGGCTCTTTGGGGAACGTTTAGAAGTAATATTAATAATTTGGTTTCTGGTATATCGCAAGGTTTTTCTGTTTGCCTTGAGGTTAATGGTGTAGGTTATAAGGCAGGATGTGATAATAAGTATTTAACTTTATCTTTGGGTTTTAGTCATGAGATAAAATACAAAATACCTATAGGTATTGAAATTAAGTGTATTAAACAAAATCAAATCATAGTATCAGGAGTAAATAAACAGAAAGTCTATATGATTGCTTCTGATATATGCAAGATAAGAAGATACGATCCTTATAAAGGTAAGGGTATTGTATTTAAAGGTAAAGTTATGTTGCGTAAAGAAACTAGTAAGAAAAAATAATTATTTGATAAAACGGAAAGATTTATGAAAAATTTTAATACTTTGTTAAGTAAGAAAGAAAAAAGAAGGTTGCGTTCTCGTGCGAAGATAAAAAAGGGTCACGGGTATTTGCGTTTGTCGATATTTAAGTCAAACAGGTATTTTTATGCTCAATTAATTGATGACGAAAAGGGTATCACTATTGCTTCTGCTTCAACTTTGGATCCATGTTTGAAAGTAATATGTAATCGTAGAGTAAATGTAAAATCTGCAAAGGCTGCAGGATCTTTAATGGTTAGTCGCTTATCTAATAAAAATTTATTTGGTAAGTTAGTTTTTGATAAGGGTCGTTATACCTACACTGGCATCGTATCTGAGTTTGCTGGAGTTTTGAGAAATTCTGGGTTAAAGTTTTAGGTTTATTTATGGTTATTGCTAAAAACTTACAAGATAGTTCTGTTTTATTAGAGTTGTTGGTTTCTGTTAAAAGAGTATCAAAGGTTACTAAAGGTGGGCGCAAGTCTTCTTTTTCAGTTTTAGTTGTTGTGGGTGATGAAAAAGGAAAAGTTGGTTGTGGTATAGGTAAGCATTCTGAAGTAGCAGAGGCTAAAATAAAAGCTGTAAATGCAGCAAAAAAAGGAATGGTTAGAGTCTATTTACGTGAGGGTAGGACCTTGCATCATGATATTAAAGCTAAGTTTTGTTCTGGTAAGGTTTTATTGAGAGCAGCAAAAGTTGGAACAGGGATTATAGCTGGTGGAGCCATTAGGCCTGTATTTGAAGTTTTAGGTGTGCAAGATATAGTTGCTAAATCTAATGGTTCAACTAGCGATCATAATGTTATATATGCAGTGTTTTCTGCCTTTAGCAGGATGTTATCTCCAAAGCAAGTCGCAAGCAAAAGAGGCAAGCGAATCAGTGAGATAATTGAAAAAAGATAATTAATTGGTATTATTATATGAGATTAAATGTTTTATTTACAGGTTTATCTAAAGATAAGAAGCCAAAGCTCTTAGGTAGAGGTATTGGTTGTGGCAAAGGTAAAACTTCTGGTAGAGGTCACAAAGGACAAAAAGCAAGAAGTGGTGTTTCAATAAATGGCTTTGAGGGCGGTCAACAATCTATATTTACACGTTTGCCTAAAAGAGGTTTTAAGTCAAAGTTTAAAAAATGTTATAACATCATTAATGTTGGTGATATTCAACGTTTAGTAGAACTTAATGAGATAAGTGGTGGTTACATAAATAAGGATATAGCGTATAAATTAGGTTTAATTAGATCACCAAATTGTAAGGTTAAGCTCTTAAATAATGGTGAGTTAAAAAGTAAGTTAACATTTTATGTTGATGCTGTATCTAAGTCAGCTAATACTTCAGTTACTTCAGTTGGTGGAAAAGTAGAGTTATAATAAAATTATGAGTTCTAAAAATTTATTAAATGATTTTGATTTTTCTTTATTATATAAGGGTGATTTATTAAAGCGTCTTTTTTTTACTTTGATAGCTCTTATTATATATCGTCTAGCTACTTATATTCCTATTCCTGGGATTAATCTCCACTTAATTAATGATTTTTTTTCTAAAAATAATACTGGTATTCTTGGAGTGTTTAACCTACTTTCAGGTGGAGCTTTAGGAAGAATGACAATCTTATCTCTCAATGTGGTACCTTATGTAGTATCTTCAATTATAATGCAGCTTATGTTAGTTGCTATAAAAGGAATGGATGAAGTAAAAAATGATAATGAACTATGGCGTCGCAAGGTAAATTCTTATATTCGCTATATAACTATAATTTTTTGTGTAATTCAGGGTACTACTATTTTGTTGGGTTTGGAAGGTATGAATAGAGAGGGTAGTATAATTGTATTACATCCTGGTTTTTGGTTTCGTATAATAGGTGTTTTTAGTCTACTTGGTGGGACTATGTTTTTGATATGGCTTGGTGAAAAAATTAATGCTAATGGTATAGGTAATGGTATATCACTGATTATTTTTACTGGTATAGTGTCAGAGTTACATAATGCCTTATCGTCTATTTTTATGCTTAATAAAATTGGTAATATGTCAATAACTATTATTCTTTTCGTTTTCATTTTGTTTTTATTATTGTTATCATTAATTATTTTTATTGAACGTTCTTATAGAAAGATTTTTGTTCAATACCCTAGAAGACAATCTAAATGTGGATCATATAGTAATAATTATACTTATATACCACTTAAGCTAAATATTGCTGGAGTTATACCTACAATATTTGCTAACGCTATTCTTTTAACTCCTATAACAATTGCAAATTTTCATAAAGGTTCTCTATGGTCTGATTTTATATTAAATAATTTTTCTACTGGTAAAGTTATGTATATTATATCTTATATTATCTTTATGATATTCTTTAGTTTTTTTTATACTACTTTTGTTTTTAATCCACAGGAAATCGCGGATACATTGAGAAAAAATGGTAGTTTTATTCCAGGAAAGAGGCCTGGTAAGCATACTTATGATTATCTACAATATGTAGTTTCTAGATTGACGTTTGTTGGATCTATCTATTTGTGCTTTATATGTGTAATACCTGAAATAATCAGGTATTATTATGCTATACCTTTTATTTTTGGTGGAACAAGTTTATTAATTATTGTTAATGTTATTGTAGATACTATTTCTCAAGTTCAAGCTTATATTTTTGCAAATAAATATGACTCATTTATTAGAAAATCTGAGTTAGTTTGATGAATATTATAATTTTTGGCCCTCCTGGTTCTGGTAAGGGAACTCAATCACGTATATTGGCAGGTAAATATGGTTTAAGTATTGTTGCTGCGGGTGATTTATTGAGGGCCGCTATTGCAGCTAGTGATGTTAGTGTCAAGATTAAAAGTACTATTGAGTCTGGTGGTTTAGTACAGGATGAGTTTGTGTGTGATATCATATACAAACAACTTAAATTATTAAGTGGTAATTTTTTGCTTGATGGCTTTCCTAGGAATTTAAATCAAGCTAGCTTTTTAACTGGAATATTAAAAGATCTGAATCAGAGTATAAACTATATTATAGAGTTGCAAATTGACGACAATATGGTAGTAGATAGAATTACTAATCGTTTTGTGTGTTTAAGTTGTGGAGAGATATATAACTTAAAGTGTATGACTAAAAATAATAAATGTGGAAAATGTGGCAATAGTCAAATTAAGCAAAGGTGTGATGATAGTGATGTGAATATAATTAAAAAAAGAATAATAGAATATAAAACACAGATGGAAAGTTTAAGAAAGTATTATTCAGATAAAATATTAAAAGTTAATGCTGAAATGGATATAGCTCAAGTAACTAAGGAAATAAGTAATTTTTTTTTTAGTTTTTATTGACTTTAATATGTGTTGATGTTAGATTTTTGCTTTAGCTTTAAGAGGTTCAAGTAGTGCGTATAGTAGGTGTTAATGTGCCATTAAATAAGCGCATTCCATTTTCTCTAGCGTATATAAACGGTATAGGTATTTCTTCTGCTAATAAAATTTGTGAAGTTTGTAATGTTACCAAAACTTTACGCGTTTCAGATTTAACTAACGAAGAAGTAAGTAGAATTAATGAGTTTATTAGACACAATTATACTGTTGAAGGAGAACTAAAGAAAGAAGTTTCTATGAATATCAAGTCTTTGGTGGAAATAGGTTGTTATAGAGGAGTACGGCATAGAAAGGGTTTACCTGTGAGGGGGCAAAGGACTCATTCTAACGCAAGGACGCGTAAAGGTAAGTCTCGTCCAATTGCTGGTAAAAAGTGAACTAAGGAATACTAAAATTATGACAAAAGTAATTAAGAAAAAAAAGAAGGTTATTGATGGTATTGCAAATATTCGTGCAACTTTTAATAACTTTATAATTAATATTACGGATACTCATGGAAATACTATTGCACTCACTTCTTCTGGTGCTCATGGTTTTAAGGGAGCGAAAAAATCTACTCCTTTTGCTGGTAGTCTAGCTGCTGGAGCTGCTGCTAAAAATGCTATAGAAAATGGTATGAAGACAGTACAGGTAGTAATGCGTGGTGCAGGTATTAGCGTTGGTTCTAGTAAAGAAGGTGTTATAAAAGCTATAGAGAGTGCTGGTCTTTCGATCATTTCTATTCAAGATGATACTCCTATACCACATAATGGTTGTAGATTAAAAGGTAAAAGAAGGGTTTAACTTATACTATTAATTTTTAAAGGTATTTATGTCTTACATTATCGATGATAAATTTTGTTCTATTGTAAACAACGAAGATAAGTTGATGAAACCTTCTTTAAGTGAGGTAGTTATTAAGGGTAATTATTATGAAGGAGATGTTATTTTAGAACCATTAGAAAATGGTTATGGTTTAACTTTAGGTACTGCGTTAAGGCGTATAATGCTTTCTTCATTGAGCGGACCTGCAGTATATGGGATTGAAATTGATGGTGTTTCTCATGAGTTTGCGCCTATTTCTGGTGTCAAAGAAGATGTAATTAATATTGTCCTTAATATCAGTAAGCTTTGTGTTAAATTATTTTCTGTAGATAAAAAATGTCTTTACTTAAAGGCTAAAGGGCCATGTGAAGTAAGGGCAAGTATGATAGAGTGTGATAGTGAGTGTACTATAGTAAATGATAATCTTTATATATGTACGTTGGATCGAGATATAGATTTTAAAATGAAAATATATGTTGATAGTGGTAAAGCTTATACTCCGACTGTGCGATATAAAGAAGAACAAATAAAATTTTGTACTGATTTAGCGGGTTTTATTCGTATTAATGCTTTATATAATTCTGTTAGTAGAGTTTCTTTAAAAGTAGAAAGTAGTCGTATAGGTCAGGTTACTAATTACGATAAATTAATTATGTCAGTAAGGACTAATGGTTCTTTATCTCCAGAAAAAGCTGTAGCTTTAGCTGCAAAAATTTTACGAGAGCAACTGCTACGTTTTATTAGTTATGATGATATTGAAGTTGAGAAAAAAGTTAGCGATGATAAAGGGTTACCTTATAGTCATCACTTGTTACGTAAAGTTGATGAGTTAGAATTTTCTGTTAGAGCTAATAATTGCTTAAAAAGCGAAAATATTGTTTATGTTGGAGATTTAGTTCAAAAGACAGACACTGACATGCTTAAAGCTCCGAATTTTGGTAAGAGAACTCTTGATGATATAAAAAAGAAATTATCTGATTTTGGTTTATCTTTGGGGATGTCTGTGCCAAAATGGCCTCCTAATAACATTGAAGAACTTGTTAAGAAACATATTGATGAATAGGTGATTTATGAAACATGGTATAAGCCAAAGGAAGTTTTGTCGTACTACTCAACATAGGTTGTCTATGTTAGCAAACATGTCGATATCTTTAATTAATCATGAGCAAATTACTACTACTTTGCCAAAAGCTAAAGAGTTGAGGCCGTACCTTGAGAAGATTATTACAGTTGCTAAAACAAAAGATAATTTGCAAGGTAGACGCATTTTGTATTCAAAAATAGGAAATGAAGTAGCTATTAAAAAGTTATTTGCTGTTTTATCTAAACGCTATCAAAATCGTAAAGGTGGCTATTGTAGAATAATGAAGTTTGGTTTTAGAAAGGGAGATTGTGCTCCAATCGCAGTTATAGAACTTGTTGATAGGGATGTTACTGCAAAAGGGAGAGGTTAGTTTATTTTAAAATTTGGTATTTAAGCTTATGGGTTTGACAATAAATAAAGCTAACTTATCGCACTTTATTGGCTATTTTGGCGAGATATTGGTTTTGCTTTTTCTAAAATTAAGGTTATATAGTATTATTAAGCATCGTTATAAATGTTGTGTAGGAGAGATAGATTTAATTGCCAGCAAAAAAAATAAGCTTATTTTTGTAGAGGTAAAGACTAGTATATTTGGTAAAGAAATCCCTATATCTGGTTTTCAGCTTAATTCAATAATGAATTCTGCTAAATATTTTCTTAGTTTCAATCCTAAGTTTCAAAATTATTTGTTAAGTTTTGATTTTTGTTTTCTTTCACTCAGAACATTTCCTGTTTATGTGAAAAATGCTTGGTTAGAACAGTAATACTATCTTTTAATTGTATTGTTATCTTAAGTATGTAGTTTTTTATTTAAGTTATATGAAAAATATTAGATTCAGGAGATTAGTGTTATGCTATACTCAGGCTCTATTTGATTTATCAAGTAGAGAGCTTGAAGTAATTGAGGAGAATGTTCAATTTTTATTGACTTTCTTAAAAGGTAATAAAAAAATGGTTTCATTTCTTTCAAATCCAGCTAATTCTATTTTAGCAAAGAATGATATTATATTACTTTTAAAAAACTATGTTAATGATACTTTATTAGACTTTATGTTGCTAGTTACTAAAAATGGGCGTTTCTCTCTATTAGAAAGTATTTTTGAGAAATTTTTAATTTTAATAAAAAAATTTAAAAATGAAATTGATGTCACTGTAAAATCAGTAGTACCTTTAAATAAAAAGGATATTAAACTCATTAGTAATTCTATGTTTAATTTTGGCAAGGTAGTTGGTTTTGTTAATGTTATTGATCCTACTATTTTAGGTGGTTTTATAATTAGAGTAAATTTTACAATTATTGATGCTTCTTTAAAAAGTTATTTAGGGAGATTGCTATCAATAAGCAAAGAGGCAATTTTGTTGAGAGGAGTTTAATATGAGTATAAATAGCTCTGAAATATCAAGCATTATAAAGGAAAAAATTGAGAAGTTTAGTGAGCGTATAAAATATGAAGATATAGGTGAGGTTATTTCAGTTACTGATGGTATAGCTATAGTATATGGCTTAGAAAAAGCTAAATTTGGTGAAAAAGTAGTTTTTGCCAGTGGTATCGAAGGAATGGTTTTAAGTTTAGATTATGATACTGTTGGGATAGTAATATTTGGTAGTGACTGTGATGTTAAGGAAAAAGATATTGTAAAATGTACTGGAGGTGTGATTGAAGCACAAGTAGGTTTTGAACTATTGGGACGAGTTATAGATCCTCTTGGTAATCCAATTGACGGTAATGGCATAATAAAAAGTAATATTAGAATGCCAATAGAATCTAAAGCGCCAGGTGTGATTGAGCGAAAATCTGTTCACGAGCCTCTTCAAACCGGAATTAAAGTTATAGATGCGTTGATTCCAATAGGTAAAGGACAGCGCGAATTGATTATTGGTGATAGACAAATTGGTAAAACAACAATTGCTTTAGATACCATTATTAACCAAAGAAGTATTAATAGTGCAAGTGATGATAGTCAAAAAGTTTATTGTATTTATGTAGCGATTGGGCAAAAGACATCTACAATTGCAAGGGTAGTAAACAGACTTAAAGAGAATGGAGCATTAGAATATACTACTGTTGTTGCGGCAAGTGCAGCTGATCCAGCACCACTGCAATTTTTAGCACCATATGTTGGATGTGCTATGGGTGAGTTTTTTCGTGATCGTGGTATGCATTGCCTGATTGTTTATGATGATCTATCTAAACATGCTGTTGCCTATAGGCAGATGTCTTTATTGCTTAGAAGGCCTCCAGGGCGAGAAGCATATCCTGGTGATGTATTTTATATTCACTCACGTCTTTTAGAGAGGGCTGCTAAGATGTCTGAAGCAAAAGGATCTGGTTCCTTAACTGCCCTGCCTATAGTTGAAACACAAGCTGGTGACGTTTCTGCATATATACCAACAAATGTTATATCTATTACTGATGGGCAAATATTTCTTGAGTCAGAGTTGTTCTACAAGGGTGTTTGTCCTGCAGTTAATGTTGGTTTATCTGTGTCAAGAGTTGGTTCATCTGCACAAATACATTCTATTAAACAAGTTGCCGGATCTATTAAATTAAACTTGGCACAGTATAGAGAGTTGGAAGATTTCTCTAGGTTTGGTTCAGATCTGGATTCTTATTCTCAAGCTATATTAGATAGGGGAAAGCGTTTGACAGAATTATTAAAACAAAAACAATACTCACCTATTTCGGTAGCAGAACAGGTTGCAGTTATATTTGCTGGTATAAATGGCTATCTAGATAATATAAGTGTTGAAAATGTAAGTAGATTTGAGCATGATTTAATTGCGCATTTGCGCCATAATTATCAGGATGTTTTAGAAGTCTTGTCAAAAACTATAAATAGCGATATAAAAACTAAGATGTCTGATATCTTAGGAAAATTTGCATCTGATTTTAGTTAGTCCGAAATATTTATGAGTGTTAAGATTATGGAAACTGCTAAATTTCCAATAACTAAGCAAGGATTTTTGCGTATGCAATCTGAGCTTGAAGAATTGAAAAAAGAAAGGCCAGGCATGATTAAAGCAATTTCTGATGCTCGTGATCATGGGGACTTATCTGAAAATGCAGAATATCATGCTGCACGTGAGAAGCAAAGTTTTATTGAAGGGCGTATAATGGAGCTAGAATTTAAACTTTCTCGTGCTGAAGTTATAGATCCTAGTATCTTTTTAGGAGATGTTGTTATGTTTGGTGCTACTGTTACACTGAATATGTCTGATGATTCAAGTAACGAGAGCAAGGAATGTATTTATAAGATTGTTGGTGAGTATGAAGCTGATGTTTCAAAACAATTGATATCAATTACTTCTCCGTTAGCTAGCGCTCTAATCGGTAAAAAGAAAGGAGAATATGTTGAAGTTAAAGCTCCTAATGGTGAAAAACTATATAAGATAGTTAATATTGAGTTTAAATAAGCATTATTGACTCTTAGTCTTAAGTAAGTTATTACTTAATTAGTTTTTTTATAATTTCAACTTTAGTTAGTATAATGATATATAGTTCATTAGTAATTTCTCCTATAGAGGATGTATTGGAAGATGCATATCAAGGGAAGATATTTATATTAGTTGATGATGAAAATAGAGAAAATGAAGGTGATTTAGTTATTTTAGCAGAGAAAGTCAATGTTGATGCAGTTGCTCTAATGATAAGATACGGTAGCGGCATTGTATGTTTAGCAGTGACAGGTTCACATGTAAATAATTTAAATCTTGAGCTCATGCCTAGAAGAAATGTAAGTAATGATCATACAGCATTTACCACTTCTATAGATGCAAGATCCGGCATTACAACTGGAGTATCAGCACAAGATAGGACTAAGACAATATTAACTGCTATCGATAGAAATAGCACTAAAGATGACATTGTAACACCAGGTCATGTTTTTCCTTTAATTGTCAACGAAGGTGGAGTTTTAAAACGAAAAGGCCATACAGAAGCTAGTGTTGAGATAGCGCGAATAGTTGGATTAGATCAATCAGCAGTAATTTGTGAGGTAGTGAACCAAGAAGATGGTTCTATGATGCGATTACCTAAATTACTAGAGTTTGCTAAAGGACATAAGATTAAATTAACAACTATTAATGAACTAATTAATTTTATCAAAAAAGATAAAGTTTATAAAGCAGTTCATAATTGAAATCTATGACTATTAACTTAGGAATCAATGGATTAGGTAGGATAGGTAATAATGTACTACGTGCCATTTATGAAGTAGAAAAATATGATCAATTAAAAGTTGTAGCTGTTAATGGTTCTATGGAAGAAAAAAGCCATGCACACTTACTTAAGTATGATTCTATTCATGGTAGATTCAAAAACGAAGTATCAGCAGGTCAGGGCTTCCTTGCCATAGGAGATGATAGGCTGCCTTTTTACCGCACACGTAATCCTGAAGATATTCCTTGGGGTAAGCATAATGTTGATATAGTGTTAGAGTGCACAGGTGCATTTAATAAAAGAAATGAAGCAACAAAACATATTAACTCTGGAGCGAAAAAAGTTATAATCTCCGCACCAGTATTAGATGCTGATGTAACAATAATATATGGTGTGAATGATCATAAATTAGAAAATAAACATAAAATAATTTCTGCTGGTTCATGTACTACAAATTGTTTAGCTCCTATTTTGCAAGTTCTATACAACACTGTTGGTATAAATAATGGTTTTATGACAACTATACATGCTTACACTAACGATCAAAATGTGGTTGATGGTAGTCATAAAGATTTATGTAGAGCAAGAGCTTGTGCACTTTCTATGATACCTACAACTACTGGTGCAGCTAAAACTATAGGTTTAATTATTCCAGAATTACAAGGAAAGTTGGATGGAGTAGCAGTTAGGGTTCCTGTTGCGAATGTATCTATTGTTGATCTGAAATTTACTGCGAAAAAAAGTGTTAAAATACAAGATTTAAATGATATCTTTAAAAATGCAGCAAAGGAGAAGCAAGAAGTTCTTGCTACATGTGATGAGCCTTTAGTATCAGTAGATTTTATACACGATCCACATAGTGCAATCATTGATCTTCTTGGTACGCATGTTGTCGATTCTACTCTGTACAGAGTTGCTGCCTGGTATGATAATGAGTGGGCTTTTTCGCTAAGAATGTTAGATATTGCTATTTTATTAGGTAAGAATATCTAAAATCTTGTAACTTAATATTATGAAAAAAGTATCAATATCGTTTATAGAACATTTCTTAGAACTCAGAAAAAGGGTTATATTTTCCTTTCTTATTTACTGCATTATCTTTTGTTGTTGTTATTATTTCTCTGATAAAATATACAGTTTTCTACTTAGACCACTGATAGAACTTGAAGGAAATAATAGTGAATTTTCCCTTATATATACTGACTTAACAGAGGCATTCTTTGTTTATTTAAGAGTTGCAGTTATGTCAGCATTGCTATTTTCCTCTCCTATTTTTGTGTGGCAATTTTATATGTTTTTAGCACCTGGACTTTATAAAAATGAAAAAGACGTTCTATTGCCATATTTAATTGCAACACCATTATTGTTTGTCCTTGGAGCTTCTGTAGCTTATTATTACATATTTCCTTTAGCTTGGAAATTTTTTATTGCTTTTGAAAATATCAATCCTTCTGCAGGTAGTATTCCAATAGAATTTATGCCATCAGTAAGTGAATATTTGGATCTTGTTATCCAACTTATGTTTGCATTTGGTACTGCTTTTCAAATACCTATATTACTAACTTTAATGACAAGGGCTGGTATAATTACTGTGCAAAGTCTAATAAACAAGCGTAGAATTGCAATAGTAATAATATTTGTAATTGCAGCTATTTTAACCCCTCCTGATGTTTTAAGCCAAATAGGGCTAGCAATACCAATGATGATATTATATGAAATTTCAATATTGATCTGTAAATATATAGAAAATAAAAAATTGAAAAAGAATCTTGATTGCTGATAAGGTATTGAAGTACTAAATCTCTTTATTATGAGTATTTTTCCCACTTAAAAATCATATATTACCGTCTAATTTTCTTGCTTCATCTATCAGCATAATAGGTATTCCATTGCGAATTGGAAAAGCTAAGCTTGCTTTATCACTAATTAGCTCATTATCGTCTGCATTATACCGTAAGATGGTTTTAGTTAAAGGACATACCAATATATTAAGCAATGTTTCATCAAAAGTATTTGTCATTATTCTTTTATTTCATTATTTTATAAGTTACAAAATAACATATTTTTATTGTGAAAGATAGGTTCTGCGCTCAGAATTTTAGAGGAACTAAATAAGAGCTTCAACAAAATTTAGAATATTTAATTAGAGTTTCTTCATTTTATTGCTTTTTTTAAGTTATTATGCTGTAATACGTCACACTATAATTTGGTATTTCTTATGGTGAAAGCTGTATTAATAAAAAGAACCGGTGGTCCAGAAGTATTGGAACTTGTAGATCGAAGTATTGCTGAGCCGCAGGAAGGTGAAGTACTCATACGTCACACAGCAATAGGATTGAATCGTTACGATTTAGAATATAGAAATGGAATCCGTAAACTTAAAAATTTGCCTGTAATATTAGGAAAAGAAGCTGTTGGTGTTGTAGAGAGAGTCGGTAATCATAGTTACGACTTTAAAGTAGGAGATAGAGTTGGTTATTGCACTGGTCCATGTGGTGCTTATTGTGAAAAACGCGTTATCAATCAAAAATATCTAGTGAAGATTCATGACGATATATCTGATGAAGTTGCAGCAGCTGTGCTTCTGAAAGGAATGACAGCACACTATCTTCTATACCGAGCATACAGAGCGCTACCAAGGGCTTTTTTATTAGTACACGGAGCAAATGGTGGAGTAGGGCAGATATTATGTCAGTGGGCTAGCAATATGAAGTGCAGAGTTATAGGCACTGTTAGTTCTAATGCAAAAAAAGAAACAGCAAGACAAAACGGTTGTGAATATGCAATAAATTATAATGATAAAGATTTCGTTGCACAAGTCATGGAAATTACTAAAGGAACAGGAGTAAATGCAGTTTATGATCCTATAGGTTTAGTGACAAGTAAAATATCTTTTGAGTCTCTATCTACATTTGGAGTATACATTTCTTATGGTCAGATATCTGGTGCTGTTCCTAATATAGATCTATCAATGCTCAGTTCTCGTTCTTTATTTGCTACAGGAACTTCGATAAATCACTATAAAAGTAATAAGTTTGAGCTGGCACTTACAGCAATGGAAATTTTTGAAATGATCAAAAAGAATTACATTAAAGTAAATATTAAAAAAAGATACAAATTTAGTGAAATCAAGCAAGCTCATGAAGATATGGAAAATAGGTTATTAGATGGATTAAACATCATTGTTATGTAGGAGAATAGAGACTTAAAACCTATAGGAAAATTTTAGTTTTAGATGTTAACGTAAATACTTTGGAACTTAAGTTAATCTTCGACTACAATCCTTATGAATTACCCTTGTTATGCAAATATCTGACCAGACGTTTATTGCTGTTTCAAACATGTCAAGGATTGTGTATATCGGCAGTATAATTCCCATTATATTCAAAGGAACTTTCATTGATATAAGATAGCTAGTTGTCATAAAATAGCAACCCATCGGTACTCCTGCATTACCTATTGCTGCACAGGTAGATAAAAGTATCCATATAAACATCTCACCTAAAGAAAAATTATAACCATTGCTTTCTGAAACAAAGAACACTGTAGTTAAAATAAAAGCAGCACATGCATTCATATTAATGGTTGTGCATATTGGTAGAATAAAGGATGATAATTTTTTAGGCACTTTAAGCTTATTTTGTACACATTCAATGGTAGTTGATAGTGTTGCACTAGATGATTTAGAAAAAAATGCCAAAACTAGCGCAGGAACAACTCCTTTAAAAGTTTGGATAGGTGATATACCTTTATACCATATAAGCAGAGGTAAAATTACAAATGCCTGAATAAAATTTGCAAGAGATATACACAAAATATACCAAATTATATTATAAAACTCACTGCTATTTTTCACTTCGTACAAAAAGCATGTAATAAATGCCCAAACAGCAAGTGGCATGAATTTTAATATATACCTAGCAATTATAAGTAAAGTATCAAAAAGTGCAGAAAATATTTGGTGTAATACATCTTGCTTTTTGGTAGGCAAAGAAATTAAAGCTGAACCAATGAGAAAAGCTAGCAATATGCTACCAACAACATTGTTATCAAGAAAAACTTGAATAAAATTAGAAGGAATAAGAGAGCGTAAATAAGAAAGGTAGCTATAGTTACTAATGCTTATGCTTTCTACAGAGTGACTTATAAAATGTTTATTTGCTGGATCAACCAATAAATAAATGGATAAAGCAATGAATGCTGCTGTCATTGTAGTAAGCAGTGTATAAAACAGAGTTTTTTTTGTTAAGGTTTTAATTTCTACTGAATCTTTTAATCCTGAAATAGTAGAAGTAATAGAAAAAAAAACCAGTGGCAAGCTAATTAGCTTAAGTAAACCGATAAAAACATCACTTGTAAGTTTAGCAGCACTAAATATAAAATCATTGTGTAAATAGTAAGATATCACTGCAAATAATATAGATAGCAGTACTGTAAATCTATACATAATTTAAGTTTAAATATATTAAGTATATTCTAAGCCTTTGTAACTTTAAAGGATTTTTCAAAGAATTAGGAACAATTTACTTGCTTTTGCTGTAATATAAAGCTGCAGTAAGAGTTTTTTAATCAGTTTACAAAATAAAGTGAAAAACCTTGTACTTACTACTAAATTATATAACATCAATGCCATAAATTAATTTGGTTTTTATTTTGCAAAGAAATATTTTAATATGGCTACTGGTATCGTTGTTTTACGCATATCAATACATATTACGCGTAATTCCTAATATAATAGGGCCTGAATTAATAGATAGGTTTCAAATAGGTGCCTCTGGTATAGGTCAGTTTTCAGGTTTGTACTATTTAGGATACACACTTGCACACATACCAGTTGGTATTCTATTAGATAGGTTTGGTCCAAGACTTGTACTATCAGCTTGTGTAATTTTAACATTTTTAGGGACAACTCCGCTACTTTTTGACTCATGGGCTTATTGTAACTTTGGCAGAATTGTCGTTGGTATAGGTTCATCTGCTTCGGCAATTGGGCTTTTTAAAGTAATAAGTATGTGCTTCAGTCAAGAAAAGTTTGCAAGAATGGTAAGCTTTTCTATTACAATTGGTCTACTAGGAGCAATGTACGGCGGCTTACCTTTACATTTGTTACTGAGCAAATTTGGATGGAATTATGTATTTTTAGCATTTATAGTTTTTGGTTGCCTTCTAACTCTTGCTATATTCTTTTTAACACCTAAAAATAATTTCGCAGCTATACCTAGTGGGCAAACTCGTATAGGCCTTAGTGATCTCAAAAATTTAATTTGTAATAAAAATATTTTACTTATTAGCCTCTTTGGCGGGCTTATGGTTGGACCATTAGAAGGATTTGCAGATGGCTGGGCAACAACATTTTTTATTAAAGTTTATCATATTAGTGAAGATTTAGCTTCCTTTTTACCTTCATTAATATTTATTGGCATGTGTTTTGGCCTTTCACTACTTGCCTACATTTTAGAAAAGAAACCAAGAAGACATTATGAAATAATAATATCTTGCTCAGTCATAATGGCTGTTAATTTTATACTACTACTTAGTAGCTACTATAACATTTACATTATAGGTACATCTTTAATACTAATTGGCGGGGCTTCTGCGTACCAAGTTGTTGCTACGTGCAAAGCTATAAGTTATGCAAGTCATAGTATGATAGCAGTTGCTACAGCTATTAGTAATATGATAGTAATGTTTTTTGGTTATTTCTTTCACACGTTAATACCAGAGATTATAAACTTCTATAGCAATGGTGATAGCCATTCAGATGCTGCTGCATTGGTAAAGTCAATTTCTATAATACCTATTGGCTTAATAATAGCGATTATTGGGTTTTCATGGCTAATGTACAAAGAAAAAAGTTGTACTTCTTCTTAAAGTTTTAATATTTATTCAATTTAATAATTGACTTTATTAAATTATTAATGTATTTAGTATAAAATTGATATACTAATAATAAATATGACAAATAAATAACATAAGCATTCAGAACGCATAATATAGGCTATGAAATTATTGCTCTCTGTTGCTATTAGTGGTTCCTCCGACACAGGAGAAAGTTTCCCCCCAATCTAACTGATCGCTAATAGCAACAGAAAGTGATAAAATAGGTTTTAACAAGAATATAATAAAGAGAATTTGGTATAAAATTAGTTAAGATTAGTGACATTGTACTACTTTAAACAGATAAAATAATACAAAATAAAAGAACGATGTGAGAATTATAGCTGGACTAGTTAAGATATCAAATTGTACTGAAAACATCAGCCCAGATACTGCTGCAACAATGGAGATGATTGTTGCAACAAAAATCATTTGCATTGGTGTTTTAGTAACTAGCCTTGCTGCAGCTGCTGGAATTAGTAAAAATGCAGTGATAAGTAATATTCCAATTAATTGAGCTGCAACCGCAATAAATATTGCCAAGATAACTAAAAATTCTAACCTAACTAAATTGATATTTATTCCTTCAGCTGTTGCTAAGTCTTGATCAATTGTGATGATTAGCCACTTGCGCCATCTAAATATTAAAGCAATAATGATAAGTCCAGAGATGATAGAAATAGTTATTATATTTGTGTTATTTAGCATTAAGATATCACCAAATAAAGAATGTATAATATTATTATTTGTAGATGATAAAAAGGACATAAGTATCAAACTTACAGCTAAAACAACGTTGGTTATGATATTTAAAATTGCATCACGAGAATACAATTTGTCAAAATTAATTGAAAGCAATATAGCAAATGTTATTGCGATTATAATTATAGTTATCGAAGTATTTATGTTTAAAATTAAAGCTAGCGCGATACCAAGCAACGATGAATGTGATAAACTATCTCCAAGATAAGATAATTTTTGCCATACCATAAACGAGCCCAAAGCTCCAGTTGCTAGGCTGATAATAAGTAATGAAATCAGACTATTTATAAAGAATTCTTGTGTCAGTAATTCAAAAGTCATTTTATAAAGCCACTAAAACAGCAATTACGTATCTACCCTCAGACAGCAATATATTATAAGTTCTACAAGCTGCACTTGTTGACATAAACTCAAAGTTTAAATTTTGTTTAAGTAAATAATTTTTTACCGACGAAGAAGATCGAACATGTTCGGCGCCAGTTCCCACTAATATAATTTCGATATCAACATTTAAAAAACGTAAATAATGCTCTGTGTTATTAATGTCAAGTTCAGGAAATAAGATTATATGCTCAGGAAATACTATAATTGAATCTGTATATTTCTCATTATTTATTAGAAAATAACCTTTATCATAACCGTTTACGATTTTTTTATTATTTGGAATGATAGGTGTAATATCCATTTGACTTCAATAACACTTATACAATACAGGAATGTCTTCTTACAAGCCAACAATAAAAAATTGCGGAGGCAGGATTTGAACCTACGACCTTCAGGTTATGAGCCTGACGAGCTACCGGGCTGCTCCACTCCGCGTCATTAGCTGTTAAAAAAGCATAAGTTTAATTTATAGTACTTTAAATTTTAATGCAATAGAAATATTAAATATTGTTAATATAATAAATTAATTATTTTAGCTTAAAATTTAATGCATAGTGCTTTCAAACAAATACCTTTATTGTTTAGGATATTGAGTAGTTATATAGCAGACAATATAAAAAAAGAAACTCACAACTTAATATTATGGGTTCCAGTGTTACAGGGAGCTGGTATTTTGGTTTATTTTTCTCTTAACTTTGAACCGCACTTTATTGCTACTATAGCAATTTTTCTCTTAGCACTTCCTCTATTTATTTTAACCATCATGTATTATAGGAAATACTTAATGCTTGTTGTTATTATAGCCTCATTATCTGTGGGATTTATCAGTGCTTTAACTAGAACTAAGTTAATTTCTACCCATACAATCAATCGCAAAATATATGTAGCGAATATTATAGCTCAAGTTAAAGAAATAAATGATAAAGGTTCTTATAAACAACTGTTACTCAGTGAAGTTAAGAACATAAACAGCAAAACAGATAATATTAAAATTACAGTACGAACAAGAATAGAAGGAGATATTGATATAGGAGATCAGATAATACTATCAGCTATTCTCTTTCCTCCTCATGTTGCTCCTTCAGAATACGCATATGATTTTGCCAGAATATCATATTTTCAACAGATTAGCGCTGTTGGCTTTGCTACAAGCGCAGTAACATTATATCAAAAAGCAAACAATAAAAAATCCCATGAGCATATAGAATCATTTAGGCAATATATCTATAAAAATCTACAAAAAAATATGAATAAACTACATGCAAACATTACTGCTGCCTTGCTTATTGGTAAAAAAGATGGAATAGATAAAAACGTTATGGAAACAATTAGAAATGCAGGTATTGCACACTTGTTCGTTATATCAGGGTTACACTTAGCATTTGTTTCCAACTTGTTCTTTATTCTATTTAGAAATATATTCGCTTTATCTGAGACTATAGCTTTAAAATACAACACAAAAAAAATCTCAGCTATTATCAGTATGGTACCAACTGTATTTTATTTGTTAATTACTGGTATGCAAATTTCTGCTCAACGTGCCTTTATTATGGTAACTCTAGCAATTATTGCTATTCTTATAGAAAGAAAGTACAATAGTCTTATTGCAATAGCATTTGCTGCATTTAGTATATTGCTACTTGAACCAGAGTCACTTCTAAAACCAAGTTTTCAAATGTCATTTTCTGCTGTACTTGCGTTGATTGCAAGCTATCAAATTAGTACAGAGAAGTTTTTTATCAATAAAACAATTAAGTATTTTATTTCAATTTTCTTAAGTTCAATAGTAGCAAGCTTAGCTACTATGACGTATACAATATATAATTTTAATTATATCTCAGCTGGCGGTGTCATTACTAACTTAATTGCTATACCAATTATTACATTATTTACAATACCCATGGGCATAATCTACACAATACTTATTCCACTTCAGTCTGAAAAGTTAGTATCTGGAATCATTGGATATTCGATAGATGTGGTTTTAAAACTCTCAGAAAAAGTATCAAATATTGAATATTCAACTATGCATATGCATAGCATTTACCCAGCGGTAGTAGTAATAATAACACTTGGATTATTGTGGTTATGCTTATGGCAAAGAAACTGGCGTTTTTTTGGCCTAGCGATAATAATTATCGGTATATTTGCTGCTACAATCTATAAAGCTCCAGATATTCTAGCAATCAGTGGTAATGCTGTTGTTAAAGAAAACGATAACTTATTATATTCACTGACTAAAAAAAATAGAAACTTTATTAGTATGACATGGGCAAAACAGAATGGGCAATTAAAAGCTCTGCATTACAAAAACTATAATGGACAAAATAAAAGGTTATCATGTGACGATTTTGGTTGTACGTATAGAAGTGCAAATAAGTTGGTGCTTCTAGCATATAAGCAAGAGTCAGTTGTACAAAATTGCAGCAATGTTGATTTAATAGTACAGCTTGATAAGTTTGTTTATCCTGCTTGCAACACTCTGGTTATAAAATATTATGACCTTGAAGATTATGGAACACATTCGATTTGGCTATCTAATAAAAAAATCAAAATTAAGAAAATACGTAGCAATAGGCCATGGCATATTATGGATTAATAGACCACTTCCAAACCAACAAAGGTTTTGAATAAGTTTTATTTTCATGATTTATTACTATCTACGTTATGATCAATAGGTAAATAGGCTATTTGTTCAATTTGCATAACTCGAATATTTGCTTGCTGCTGAACTAGCAAAAAAATCACGATCACAAAGGATAGGAGCATGACACTGGAAAGGATATTGAAAATTTTAGTGGATGTCACAGATACAGCGGCCAAAAGATAGCAAAAAGAGAAGAAAAAGCTACTCTGGGAAGAAAAAAACAACCACGATAAAAATTTGAATTATGTTGGAAGAAAATGGGAAAATTCTATCGATTTCAAAGTCGCATCAATGCACGACTTTAGAATGAGAAACCGAGAGAGACTTCTGCCAACGGAGAGTATAAAATATGCCGATTCTTGATATCAGGGATTGCAAAAGTTGCAGTTGTCATACCTTACAAAAAGTACAGAAAAAAGCCACAAACAGCAGAACAAAAAGAGCATAACAGACAACTTTCATCATTTGGAATGAAGGTAGAAAATAAGATCTTAGAGATAAAAATATTTAATATTATGTCTCATATTTATCGGAATTTTCAGAAGAAATATAATTTGAGGTTTAATATTATTGCTGGAATTGTCAACTTGAAGCAGGGTTTAACTCATCTTTGTTTGCGCCTTTGCTTACTAATATGTATGCCGTTTCGTAGGGAGTCTTATGATATCCACTACTACAACTTCATATTCCATATCACTTTTAAGAGCTTTTTTCGTCCTTGTAAGGCAAAATCCTGGTGTTTTATTATTCAACCCATCTTACAGTTTTGTAATTTCGCTTATTCCATAACTCTGACTAATATGAAACTCTCAAATACTCTAATTACCATCAGTAGCTTGTACTCTATAGAGAGCTTGCTTTAATTTCCACCATTCCACCGAGAAAGTTGCCTTCTTTACCAATGTCAACCGACGGATTCATCAAGCTTCTCTATTTGTTCGAATTTCTACCAATATTGCTTCCCTTATACCACAACCTTTTCTTAGTTATGTAAGAGGTCTACTATTGATCTTTTAATGATGTGTTATCCATAAGACAACCTATTGCTTGCATGGTTAGCAATCTTATTAGCAAATTGTTAAATTTTGTCATTTCTGTCATTTTGTTTTGTTACATTACAGCTAGTAATGTAAATATCATTTACCCAGCCTCTAAATGATGACTTGAACCTCTTCCTGTTTGCGGTGTAATTGGAGGGGGAGGACTATGATCATGTTCTTGCATTGGATGATGTTGCATTTGATTAAAATCATGAGAATCATCTCCTAAATCATCCATAACTCTTTGGTTGGTATGAGGATAATCGCCCATTAAATTATGAGTATCTTCTGAATTGTTGTTTTCATCTGTATATTGTGCGTCATCACCAGTCCCACCTTCGGCGGCGCCACCACCACCATCACCACCAGATTCCGTGGATTTTAATAGTACTGGAAAGCCAAAAAGAGTAATATTTGGGTTCCCTGAACTAAAAATTGATAATGATTGCTCTGGGAAGATTGCACTAAATAATGACTGAAATATTTTATCAATATTTCCCATTACGCTTGCAGAGTAATCTTGAAGCCCGCTTTTGAAAACCCAGAAGAGATTACTATCAAGTCCCAAACCTCCACCAGGACCTTCTGCTGACTCATTGTGATGACGCATTGATTGCACAGCTGCAATATTTTGCCCTTGCATTGCATGGTCAAACTCAGACATGGTACCCTCAATTAAACTTTAGGTTATTATACAACCTTATATTACATAAAGAAACTTTAAAAAGTATCAACTTTCTTTGTGTAATTCAGGAGCGTGCAGACTGCGTGGCAAATTTTCCAATTCCTCTGCAGCCTTTATGCTCTTTTCTTTATAAGATATTCCAAGTTTATTAAACTCACGAGCAGCAGGAAATACTCTTCCTTCAAGCGAACCTACAGTTCTATTATAATTATCAACAGTGCTTTTTAAACTTCTGCGCAAGTTATCAAAATTCTCACTCATAGTACATAGGCGCTCATATAATATATGTCCAAGCTCACTAATTTTTTTTGCATTTTCAGCTATAGTCTCTTGCTTCCAACCATAAGCTACAGCTCTAAGCAGCGCAATAAGTGTAATTGGTGTTGCAATCAAAACTTTTTTTTCAACTCCTATCTCTATTAGTGATGGTTCATACTCCAAAGCTGCACTAAAAATCCCTTCTCCGGTTAAAAATAAAACAACAAATTCAGGAGTATTTTCAAATTGGTTCCAATACTCTTTTTTACTGAGGTCAAATAAATGTTTTTTTACTAGCTGCGCATGATCTTTTAATTTGCTTTTTTGTACTTCAAATTCACTCTGTCCTACAGCATCAAGATAAGCATCCAAAGGTACTTTAGCATCTACTATGATTTTCCTACCAGATGGCATATTTATTATTAAATCTGGACGCAATAAACTACTGCTATCATTTCTGCTAACAACTGACTGCTGAGTTACAAAATCACAATACTCAATCATACCTGCCATTTCTACTACTCTCTTTAGCTGCATCTCTCCCCATCTACCTCTAATGTGTGGTTTTTTAAGAGCGTTTGCTAAACTTGATGTTTGGCCCATAAGGGCTGAAACCTGCTCTTTTAACCCTTCGTAAGCTCCGGCTCTTGCTTTTTCTAATTGTTTGATTTCGCTGTCAAATTTTTCTAATCTTTCTTTTATGGGAGTAACTACCTCATTAATTGTAGCCTGCCTTTTATTTAGATCATTTTCTGTTTCTTTTAATCTACTATCGATTACTTCTTTTGCTAAACTTAAAAAAGTATTATTATTTACTTGCAGAGCCTCAGATGATAATGCTTTGAAAGCGTTTGAGAGTCTTTCTTCTGCTTTTTTAAGCAAATCTATTTCTTTTTCCTTTTCGTTGCGTTCTTTATTTAAAGTTACTTCTAGCTCCGTTTTTATAATAATAAGCCTTGATACTTCCCTCTCCTTATCTGATAATTCCTGCTTTAGTTCAGATAGTTCTTGCTCCATTCTTGCCATCAACATTATTTTTCCTTCAAGATGAGCATTTTTTAGCTTTTCAGCATTTAACTGTGTGCTTTTTATTAGATAAGTTATAATTAATATTATTATAGATAAGATATTTATTGAAGATAATATAATTATAAGCATATTTTAATAAGCTAAGACTATACTGTAATAACAACTTGTATGGTTACTGGCAATCTTATTTTGAAGCTAAAATTAATTAATATATTAAATATATTGTATAAAATAGTGCCTTATGGTAAACTATTAACATAAAAAGGAGGGTTATGCAAAGAAAAAAAACTTTATTGTTGATCAGTATTGCTAACATAGTGATATCTATAGGATATTTAACTAAATTAACTATAGATCTAACTAACAACAAGAAAAAAATAGAAGATCTCTAT
Source organism: Anaplasmataceae bacterium (assembly GCA_031546805.1). GTDB lineage: Bacteria > Pseudomonadota > Alphaproteobacteria > Rickettsiales > Anaplasmataceae > Mesenet. The sequence goes on along the minus strand of JAVBJW010000070.1, from coordinate 6,298 downwards.
TTAGAGTTAGCTTTTGCAATTAGTGTGTTAATGCTAAGTGTGATTACTACAATACTTCTTGCAAAAGAAACAAAACATGAGAAGATAAAGCATTCTGATTCTAGCTTAAGTTTATCAAGTGAAGGTAGTATAGAAAATGATTCTGATAGTGAAGAAGAAATTGAAGTAAACAAAAACAGTGAAGGACCTACACGTATTTCAACAAACGATAATAACGCATTAAATAATGATAATACTACCCTTAATAACAAAAAGGTAAAGGAAGATAATAGCAAGCACCATAGCATTATAAACAAACAACAAAATGAAAAATATAAAAAAGACCAGATTGCAGCAATAACTTTGCCTGAAGGTTATACAATAGAAAAATACAAAGAGTTAGAAGGAGGTAAATGTGAAATACTAAGAGAAGATAAAAATGGAATTATAACTCTTGGCCATGAATATGAATTAATAAATCTGCAACTTAAGGAAGATGGTTTTTGTATTATTACATTACAAAACCAGCAAGACAAGAACGTATTCTTAGAGTTAAAGAGTAGTAAAATTTATATGCATGCTAAAGAAGCGTTTGTTAAAAGCAATGCTAAAAGTAGTAAAGAGGTAAAGAACTATCTACACGAATTGAAAGCAAATAATGATATTATAATTTTGTTAAAAAGGCCAAGTAACAATTTTGATATTTTTGACAAACTAGGAAAATTAATAGCTGAAAAATTAGACTGTGTAACTTGGGATAAAAAAACAGGCATAGCTACTATAGAAGGAAGTAAGATAAATAAACAATTTACAATAGATTCTTTTAAAGAAGGAAAAGTGAGAATATCCGCATTAAAATCTGCTTCATTCTTTATAAAGGCAGCATTTTATCTAGGGAAACCTACTGTTAATATAAAAGAAGTTCTAGTAGATATCATAGTTAACAACTATCTTATACAAAAAGAACCAGAAGTTGTGAAAAAACCTGCGGACAATACAGACCAAACTTCATCTAAACAAACAGCAAGTTCTAGTAATGAAAATACCATTACTTCTCAAGCAGAGGTCCATAGCCCATCTCAGCCTGAGACTAATGATAGACAAAGTGTTATTAGTGGTAGTATTGAAACTAAAGAATCAACAGAATTAACAAAAGATGATAATAAAAAGCAAGATGAAGAACGGTCACAATCATGTAGCATGTTAAGCAGTCAAATCTTTGGAGGATCAACAAAGTCTATAGATAGCAGTGGCAAGCAAAAGAATGATATTAAAGCTAAAGCTAAGATTCTAATTGATGAGATGAAGCAAAAAGGGAAGAAAGGTTTGAATGATTTAAAGGATAAATTTGTTAACCATAAAGGTAAGAGAAAAAGTGAAGAAACGCCACTGTTATCATCTGTGGATGAAGCAAAAACAGAGCAAGGAGTAGGCGTGAACAATCAAGGGTTTGAGTAAAATGAAAGTCTTAACAAATAAAACCTGTTGCACTAAAAAACCACACATCTTTAATTTTATTGCGATATGAGATAGTTTAGCTATATTTTATAAGTATTATATTATTTAAGATTTGCTGTGTCTTCTTCTGCTAGTGATATACTGAATTTAATAAAGCAAAATTCAGTAAAGTTTATAGACTTTCGTTTTACTGATATGTTTGGCAGCTGCTATCATGAAACTTATAAAGCTGATATATACGAAATAAAATCCATATTAATAGATGGAACACCACTTGAAAATGATCTTATGCTTAATGGGTATCCCTATAAAAATATAATTTTGTTACCAGACCTTGGCACTGCCTTTCTTGATCCATTTTATGCACAATCAACTCTTGTCATTCTATGTGATATGGCAACACATACAAGTAATAACGAAAAATACCAACATCCTAATGACCCTAGATCAATAGCAAAGAAGGCATATGATTACATGCGATCAACAGGTATTGCCGATCAGGCGTATTTTGGCCCTGAAATAGGGTTTCATATTTTTGATGATGTGAAATATCATACTAGCAAGTATTCTTCATACTTTAAATTAGATTTAATCGGAGAAAATAGTAGTTTAGGCAAAAAACAAGACAGTGAAGAATATAAGCCAATGGATATGATGGTTCCTCCAATTGATGCACTTCATGATATGAGGTCAGAGATTTTAGAGATGATGTCTGAAGTAGGAATAAAACCATTATCGCATTATCTTGGTTCTCAGTGTGGGGTTAAGTTAAAGTGTGATGAGTTTTTATGCAGTGCTGATAGCATACAAAAGTTTAAGTATGTAGTGCGAAATGTTGCTCATTCGTATGGAAAAACTGCAACTTTCATGCCTCATCCCATAGAAAACACAAATGGAAGAAGTAGTATGCGTTGCAGTCAGTCTTTGTGGAAAGATGGCAAAAATCTATTTGTTGGTGAAAATAATCAGGTATCAGAAACGTGTCTTTATTATATTGGTGGCATTATAAAACATGGACAAGCAATCAATGCTTATACAAACCCGGCAACAAATAGTTATAAAACATTCTCAGTACACAAAAGTCATAAACGACTAGCGTATTCATATATTGACGCCTTTTTTGCAACAATTCGAATATCATATAAGAGAGATATGGTGCAAGTTTGTTTTCCAGATGCAATTGCAAATCCATATCTTTGTTTTGCTGTACAGCTTATGGCCGGTCTTGATGGTATAAGAAATAAAATTCATCCTGGTGATGCTTTGGATGAGTTATCAGAATTTGAGGAGTTACACTCTATGTCTCAGTCTTTGCAAGATGCTTTAGATGCACTGAGGTGTGACAGAGAATTTTTGTTGCACGTCTTTACCAACGAGCAAATTGATGAATATATAATAAAAAAAACAAATGAAGTTCAAGCAAGTGAACTAGCTCCAAATCCAATTGAGTTTGTTAACTACTACAGTTTGTAATTTTACAAAAAATGTTAATTAAAATTGGCACTAGAGGGAGTGAGCTTGCAATTGCTCAAGCCTTAGAAGCAGAGAAGTTATTGCTTAGTTGTTTTCCAGACCTTAATACAAAGATTGTAAAAATTAAAACCTCTGGTGATAAAAATATTAATGTAACTCTGGCTAGTGTTGGTGGAAAGGGACTATTTATTAAGGAAATCGAAGATGCCTTACTCTCTAAAAATATAGATATTGCTGTACATTCCCTCAAAGATGTACCTGCATTTTATGCAAATGACCTCACCATTCCTTGTGTTTTAAAAAGATGCAGTCCTTACGATGCTTTTATTTCATATAAATATCAAAATATATCGACACTGCCAAAAAACGCTACTGTGGCAACTTCTGCAATCAGAAGGAAGGTACAACTTTTACTTTTAAGGCCTGATTTAAATGTTGTACCTCTGCGCGGTAATGTTACAACACGATTACAAAGGTTAACAGAATTTGATGGTATAATACTTGCTGAAGCTGGGTTAATAAGGTTACAAAAACATAACGTCATCACAGCAGTGCTCTCAGCTCAAGATATGTTGCCTAGTGTAGGACAAGGAGTTATTTGCCTGCAGTGCCGTGCAAATAATACTAAAATTATAGATATGCTAGAAAGAATTAACCACAATGAAACTTTTACACAAATTCAAGCAGAACGTAGTTTTTTGAAAACAATCAATGGTTCTTGTTTTACTCCACTCGCTGCTTTTGCTGAATATCGAGATAAAAATCAATTGCATTTAAGATGTATGCTAGCTGATGAGGATGGTAAGAAAGTATACTTCACTGAACGTTTTTCATCTGTAGAAGATGCAGAGAAAATTGGAATAGATGCTGCTTTGGAGCTAAAAAGTAAAGTTTTAAAATAAAAGTATTGATATAATTAATATATATGATTAAATATTAACTTAAGTATATTTATAATAGGAGAAAATATGAAGCTTACAGAAGAACAATACGAAAGTGCACTGAGTCTATTTGAAACTTTAGGCATTAAGGAAACAGAGGCTTGTGGTTGCGATTTAGAAGAGTTGAAAAAGTTAGTAGAAAAAAATCGTAGGTCATTAGCAAAAAAATATCACACGGATAAAAACAAGGACATAGATGATGAGAAAATAAAGGAACTAAATTTTGCTAAAGATGAACTAGATAAGTTTATAGAAAAAGCGGAAGAATTTCCTGGCTATGTTTTGCCATCTAGTAGGCCTCAGCAGTCTTCCTCTTCTGCAAATAGTGATTTTCATCAATCTTCCCATAAAGATACAGTACAAAAAGGTGAAATATTCACTGGTAATCACTGTAAAATAGAGAACAATTATGGCACAATGCAAGGTAATCACTGTAAAATAAAGAACAATTATGGCACAATGCAAGGTAATCATTGTAAAATAGAGAACAATCATGGTACAGTGATAGGTAATCATTGTAAAGTAAATAGAGGTAATAAGCCAAGTACAAGTCATAGCACATCAGGTAGTGGTACATCAAGTGCAAATATAGAAATTAATGTGGACGGTAGTGTTTTTATCAATGGTAAACGTATCCCTCCAGGTACAAGTTTTACTTACGCAAGCCACTCTGCAAATAAAGAACATAGTCGCTCATAATGTTATTTATGTGAGTGGGTAAAACACTCTCACCTTAATGTGAATACTACAGTAAAATATACTTTAATGTTGAATTACTGTAGTATTATTCTATAGATTACAAACATAGCTGTCATAGTATATTTGATTTAATTTTGTACAAAGTATGGAATAGAGCATTTCAACATCAACTTTTATTTTCCTCTACTTCTATGCTTACCTTGTACCATACCCTGCATACTAATAAAAACTTGCCAAAACCCATTTTTTTTATCTGCCTTCATATTTATAAGTTTCATAAAATGCTCATTCATCACAAGTTTTGTCCATTTTCCTATCGGTTCTATTATTGAAACTATTTTTGTATTATTTGTATAATCTTTTGTTAGACTGTAACTTTGTGATAATAGTTGGCGCTTTAATATCTCTTTTTCTTTTTTTTCTTTGTATAATTTAAGATCTTTTTCCTCAGGTGATTCTTGATCATTGTTAACTAAATATTTATCAATATAAACCTTAATACTATCTAAATATATTTTTTTTAGTATAAAAAATAATAAAACCACCCCCATAGTTACAACTAAATATGTAATTACCTGGCTGAGTAACATTTTGCTATATCTATAGAAATAATAAACTTTTTATTATATCATAATTATAGAAAATTTGCAACCCTATTACTTAATGATAATGTTTAGATAGCATTGAATTTATTACATAAAATTCAATTTTGACACTCATAATAAAAATTTTCACTCACAGTATCACTTCTATTTGTGCTAATAGGTTTAATATTAGAGTTAGCTATTGCAGAAAATAACACAGATATAATAGAAGTTTTAAAACAAGCACAGGAAGGAAAAAGATCTATACAACGTAGACGTCGTCATGACCATGGATGTCACTACCATAATCGTCATTATGACCACTTATCACGTAAATCTCTTGCTATAGATTTAAGTAATCAACCAGAAATAGCAACAAGCAGTGCAAGTAAAAGTCTTTGTGGATAAATGATAGCGTTGCATGGGTGAAAGAATTAGCAGATAGCACTTTTGCGTCTATAATTTCTGAGTTATTTACTCGAAGTATGCTGATTGTACAAGAGAAATTACCAAGTGTTTTAAACAAAAGAAATAGTGATAAATACAACATTGGATCAATGCCAGGTAAGAGTGATAATGTTAATACAAAAAATGACAATAGCAATATACCAAAAAGCACATCAACTGTTGATTTTGATCATTTTCTAAATAATGAAAATACTGCTCTTATAAGTTGCATTGCCGACGCTTTAGATAACACTCCAAGCAAACGCTATCAAAATTTAAGAAGTAAAGGAGTAGAAGTTGTTCCAAATATTCAAACTGCAGTTAATTTTGCTCTTAATAAATTTAAGAAATTTGTAGAAGAAAAAATAGGGGGTTTAAATACAGGGGAGCAGTCTAGGATATATACTGAACTTAGAAATGTGTATCCAGAAATCATTGCAAGTTTAGAAAGAGAAGCAGAGTATAGTGGTAATATTGGGTTAGATGACGTTTTAGAGAAGTGTAAGAAGTGTTTTTGTGAAAATATATTAGACCTCTTTCAAAATTCACTTAGGAAGCTCAAAATTGTAAATTCCCGCGATCAAATTGAACCTCAAGCCGAACGCCGATTTCGATATTTGTCTGCTTAAATCTTTTAAAATCACATTTTCGACCACCACTCTTTGGTTCGCAAGCTCCTGATTTTTTTCCTTTTTTTCTTTGGATTCTTTTTCGTTT
>JAVBJW010000033.1:0-9840 GCA_031546805.1 Anaplasmataceae bacterium | reverse complement strand
AACTCCACCAATACGATCTGATAGTTTTTTATAAAATAGATCTGAAACATGTTCAAGATAAACAATAAGGGCAACTACAGAAACAAATAGGACAGTATAGCCACAAACTGTTATCAGGATTTTCAATTTTTGATTCATAATATCTAATTATATTTGATTAGGTTCTATACTAATTAATTATATAATCAAGTGCATATATGGTTGAGAATAAATTATCTAAATTATTTTAAAACCTAGATAGATATCAAAATTTCAGTTTTAAGCTACTTTTTGATTTTTGAGAATTATAGCCTAAAAAGTAATGGCTATTTACTTATAGAACTATACTTGATGTTATACCTTTTCCTGCATATTAGAATCTGATATACTTAGAAGTAATTTGTGTGGGGGATAAATGAAGTATATTTTAATGCCACCACTGAAAGATATTGCAGCAGTGAAGGTGGCTGTTGATGTATGCAACCATATCGATGTAAAAAAAGAAATACTCTGTGCACATTGGTTAGATTATGATACCTTTAAGAGTGGATGGAATGATGATCGTAAAAAGCAGTGGAATAACATAGTAGAAAAAAAAGCAGTAGTTGTGATAGAAAGTTTATGTTTACCAAAACAGTTGGAGGAAAGAGTAGCAAATATGATTAACCCAATTGCAATGAGGATGTTAAGTTGGGCAAAATACCATGAAGGTACATTTGATTTTTCTCGTAGTTATAGTATCAATTTTTTAAATAGTTCTCTTTTTACATCACATGGAACAATTGATAATAAAATAGCAGCAGAAGAGTTAGTAAGAGATGAAAGTTTAGGTATTTATCAGCGCTATAGGTTAGCTTGTATTTATTTTTTGAAAAGATGCATCCCTAATTTATGGCAGCAAATGCCAGAGGAATATAGAAGTAGCTTTTATAATATTAAAGGTCCAGAGAAGGTTAATCAGCCAGAATTGGTAAGGCTCTGGTCTTATTATTTAATGGGCAAAATAAACGAATTAATAGGAAGAGAAATAATAGGGAAAGAAAATCTTTTTTGGAGATATGCATTTGAAAAAGCTGTAGAGAGTGGAAATGAAGTAGTAGCAAGATGTTGTTGGGGAGGGTTTAGTCCTAGAAGAAGAGAAGAACTTGTGATAGATGCTGCGATGAAAATTATTCAAAATAGAGCAAGAAGAGGAGAGGATGTTATTAGAAGTATTTTTAGTAACATTACTGATGATCGGATTGTTTTTAGGGATCAAAAATATGATGATAGAAAAGAATCATGGATTCCAAGTGATTATTATATCGATATTTTATGCTTTCTACTTTCAGAAATGAGAGAAGATCAAAAGGTAAAATTCTTTAAAAAAGATATTGAGATTATGGGTTATTCTAGAGTGCTAAAATATTTTTTAGATTGGCCATATCAAAATCTTTTTATGGAAGTAGCAAAGCTGATGTGGGAAATTTTACCAGAAAAGAACTATGCTGATTTACTACTAAAGATTACTGATAAGATTGAGATAAAAAAAGGCTGTTCTACAAGATTAAAGCACAGAGAGGAAGAAAGCCATGATTACCGAATTCTTTTAAAGGAATTTTGGTGCCAAAGTTCTGATCATTATAAAAGATATGTTCTAAGTGATAAAAAAATAGATAAAGATCATATATTAAACCAAGGTAAAGAGTTATTACAAAAGTTATTTGAACTCGAAAACTTCAATCATGTAGATGAGGAAAATATTAGACTCATCTTAGGAGATGCAACTCCTGAAGAAAAAGCAAATATTATCTCATCTGAGGATAATAGACGTATTTACCGTAAAGCAATAGAGTATGGAAGATTTGAGTTAGTTGATTTATTTATTGATTTAAATGGCTTATCTAAAGAAAGAACTCTCCAATTTAAGAAAGAGTTAATTTTTTCTAGTGATGAAAAGTATATTTGCAAGAACTTTATATTTAAAGATAAACTTGAGCTTACTGATAAATTCATTAGATGGTCACTTAATTCTGAAGAGGAAATTAGCAATTTTAAAAAGGTATTAGCAGGTGATAGAAAAGGGGGTACAATTTGTGGTAGCTTAATAATTGAAGATCAATGGCAACGGGTTGAAGAATTTTTAAATTGGTGTTTTTTTTCTGAGGAAGAAATGAAGGAATTTAAAAGAAAATTGGCTTATACAACAGGGACTCTAATTTGTGACGAATTAATATGCAAAAGCAAATGGGAGCAAGTTGAAATGTTTTTAACCTGGGTATTCTCATCTGAAAAAGAAATAAGTGATTTTAAGAAAAAAGAGGTACTTAAAATATCAGGTGTATGTATTCATTTTGAGTTAATTAAAGCTAATAAGTGGGAAGAGGCCGAAACGTTTTTTGCTTGGCTTGGCTTATCTGAGAAAGAAATAAGGGAACTAAAAAAAGAAACTCTTTTTGGTGATCAAATGTTTAATGAACTGATGTTTAGCAAAGAAGAAGATGATGAGTTTTTAGATTACGGAAGCAAACAAGAAGCAATTGCACTCTTTTTAAGATGGTACTTAACAGATAAAGAAACAATACTTGAATTTAAAAATTATTTTAAACAACAGTATGACGGTGGGGAGATAACTGAAGAAGATGAAGCTGTCTTTAAAGATTTTGACTTAGCGATTGAGCAACGTTTAAGAGATTTAGCCAGAGAGCAAAAGGGAATAAAAAGAAAAGCTGAAACCTCTTTAGAAGTGCCAAATAAGAAATTATGTAGTATACAACTTGAAGAAACAACAGTGGGGGGAATATGCAAGCAGATAATCAACCCAACGTAGTTCCAATAAATAAACATGAATTAATCGAGTTATTTTTAACTAATAATTTAGGAACTAAACAAGAAAGTTTTCAAACAAAGTTTCAAACACTACTAGATAGAACTCCAAGAATTCACTCAAGTCTTAAACCAGAGTTTTTTCCTTATTTTTTTCTTGGTTCAGTTCTAACTCTACCACACACTGAGTTAATGGCAAAGCTTGGAATTAAAGATATATATGTTAAAACCACTGATAGAAAAGGAAAACTTAATAATCAAACAATAAAACTAATTTTCAACATTGAGAATAGTCAAGGGAAACAATTAGTATTTAAAACTATAACGACTGTTAAAAAGGTTGAATATTATCAACACTTAAGTAATGATGAGCTCGAAGAAATAGCAGGAGAATTAGGTTTAACTGCGCAAAATATGGGTAATTATGAAGTTAAAGGAGAGATAGTTCACATTAAAGATGGGAATCTAAAGATCGAAAAATTAAAAGTAGCAGAGGAGCAAAATTTAAAAAACTTAAGAGAATTAAATGAAGCATTTAAAGGAGTAGTTAAGACATCTGATACATTACTAAAGGTAGATGAAAGAAGAGCCCAATTTAAAAAAGTGGAGAAGGTTAAAGAAATAGATAACTTTAAAGATGTAGTAAATACATTTGCTAGTGGAAATCCTGAGATTGTAAAAACTGGTGCAGAAGGAACTTTCAAAAGTTTTGTTGGAATATTCAGATCAACAGAAGCGAAGATGAAAGACGATGTGAGGAAATTAAAATTAGCTGACTCAGAAGCAGCGTATCATGGATTTGCTTATGGTGCATTAGCATTAAATTTTAAATATAGATATGCACTCGATATTAACGTTGAGCGTATAGCTGGCAGAGGATATTCAGATTTAATGCTTATTTCACGGTTAGATGAAGGTAAAAACAAGAATTGGGATGCTGTGCCGATAGTTGTTGAATTTAAAAAAGGCAAAAAAGAAACAGCTCAGAATGCAGTAAAGCAGATAAAGGATAGGGGTTATATTAAAAATCTACCAAGTATGAGGACTGTAGCTGAAAAAGGAGTAATGATAGGTGTGAATTTTGATCTTGACCAGAATAACGGAGGAGTATTAGCAGAATTATCAGGTGAGATAAGTAAACACGAGAGTTTTGCAGAGATACTTAAAAAAGTTGATATAAAAAGAGCTATTGAAAAAGAATCAATTGCTGTAGAAAACTTAAAAGAAGCGCTCAAAACAAAGCTAAATTATTTATACTACTTGATCGTTGATTCAAATGGTGGTGGTAGAAATACTAATTATTTAAGCCGATTGATATTAGGTGAATTACTTGCTGACAGTAAACTAAAAAAGCATGTTTTTATCGATAGTAATAGTATGTACGATGAGACGAATATAAGTACGTTTGTATTAAAAATGCAAGATGATAAATTTGTTATATTAAACGTTATTGAGGAAAAGGGTTTTGAAATAGATAAGGTAATTCCACTTAGTAAATTAGGAATTGATCCTAACAAATGCATACAAATTGATATCAAAGTAAGTCCAAATGCAGAAGTAAAGGATGGGTTTGAAGCAGAAGGAGGCAAAGGTTATTATCAAGATATAAAAACAAGTATAATTGATAGTAACTATATTAAATACAAAGGAGAATTTAAAGAAATTGGAAATGTAGATATACTACAAGGTAATGAATTCCAAGCAGAAAGTTTAAAATCAGCTTTATTCCCTTTAAAAGAGCTGATTACTGCAGAAAATGAATTTCAGGCAGTATTGCAAGGTCTATTGGTAGCTCAGGAATTTGATAAAGGTAGTAATGAATTCAAAAGAGTGTTTACAGAATCTAACTACTCTGGTGTAGGTAAAGCAGATTTAATTGTATCACGCATAGAAAAAAATAATGATAGATACAAAGAAGATGAACTTATAGTAATGGAGTTAAAGTATGCTGAAGATCAAGCAAGCACTAAAAGAAAATCTACTTGAGGGTAGGAATCAAATTCAGAAGTATAAAATTAACCTTAAGGCTTTCACTGAAGGAAAAGAGGCTAAAGGAATAGTTATAGCTTTTGATTCTAGTGCTACTAGTGCGGATAAGTTGATAGAATATCAAGAATTAAAAATTAATATTGACCATACTTCTCAAAGTGGGACAGGTTCTGAGGTAATTAGTTCTCCTGAGAAGAAAGCAGGACCATCTGGAAATAAAAGACCTAGTGATCATGGCCTAGAAGGCATAACACCATTAAGCCCAGAGTGTCCAACTAAGAAACCAAGAAGCAAAAGAAGTATAGGTATGCTATGTGTAGACTCACGAGATGAAGAAAAGATTACAGAGGAAGAAAAAGAGCGACGTATTAAAGAGCTGTTTAGAGCTGATAATATAGTAGAAAAGGTGAATAATATTAAATTTTATGATCAGCTTTTTAAGATTTCTCAGCAGGTATCTAAAGGTGTAGATTCAGATGTTGAGACAGAAATAGGGAATTTTAAAGATAAGATTAAAGACTTAGATCTAGATTCAATAGATCCAGAGATTGGTGATATTATAAAAGAGATTAAAACAAATATAGAGAACAAAGAAGAAATAAAAAATATTCTTAAAAGATCTGGAGTAGCAGAGAAAATAGGTAAGGTAGCAGAGGGAGCAGGTCTTGCTTATACGGTATTTTTAGTTGGTAAGCATATAGCAAATGGTGATATAGAAGGGTTAGGTTATGATGCATTAAATCTTTGGGTAATGCCAAAAATTGGTGAGAAGGTTTCTGGTCAAATATTAAAGCTAAGTGCAAAACTTGATTCTCAAATGTTAAAGGGGGTTGCTCCAGCTATAGGACGAGCTATAGGTAATTTTGCTGCATTTTTAGGATTAGCAGAATCGATAAAAGCTCTTAAAAATGCAACAGATCCAATTGATATAAAAATGGCTGATTTAAATATAGCAACTAACTCTATTTTTATAACTGCGGATATCCCAGCAATTGTCACTGAAACGATGGCAGCAGCAGAGATATCAACTGGAGTTGTTGGAGAATTTGCAGGTCCTATTGGTGCTGCTGTTTCTGTTGCTGTAATTATCATATCACAGTTTGTAGAAGCAGAATTTGCATTAGAAAAATTAGAAGAACAAATAAATCTTACAGACCAAGAAAAACATGAATTTTATTGGGATTTTTTCTTAGACCAAAAAATACCAGACTATATAGAGCGTGATATAGAAGCAAAAGAAATATATAAACAATATATATCAAACGTAATAGGTAGATTTAATGGCAATTATGATAAAATAGCTATATCATTACCTGCAATACTTGTTACAAAAGAAGAGTATGCTACTACTGCTCATTCTCGAGTAAAAAGGCAGTACTTTGGAGGAACTGGTGTTGGTATGATGCTTGCAGATAGTCTGTGTAGAAGTAAAACAAGAACAGTTGATAACAAGTTTGATTTTAAGCAAGCAACGTCTATAGCGTATGTATATAGACTTTACAATGCTTATTTACATCATAATTCTAGAATAATTCCTAATACCATTGAAGATTATAATGCTATTTGTGGACCGCTTGATAATAATATTGCTGCACAAGTTGTTAGTATAAAAAATTTAGCTAATCTACCCAGTGGGGAATCTTGTGAAAATAAGTCACAGTATAATAACATGTTGTTAAGTAAAACAGTAGAAAAGTGGTTTTTACAAAAATATCCATCTAACTATGACTGCTACAATGCAGTTTTATATGAAAGAAGCAATACTGCAGAACCCTAAAAAGATATTGTTTTACATACCTAATTATAGCACTTCTATAACAGTGTTTAATGTCTATAATACAGATGTTATTTTTAATGGTCAAAGTATATCCATTTCTGGTATTAGTGGCTGTAGTCGTTTCTGTGGTGAATATGATGATCAAGGTCGTAGTACACAAAATAGATATTATTTCACAGATAAATTAAGTAATTGTGATATTGGTAAAATGGGAATTAATTTCTTCTATATAGCAGGGAATAAGTTTCTATGTACTTTAAGTAAATCATATACTAGGAGTGGACAAAATAACATTGTTGTAATACAAGGTGATTTTACAGACTCACAAAATATACACTCTATTATTGGCAGCAATGGAACTAATCATATTGAAGTTTCTTATGCAGGTTATGTTGATGGTAAAGGTGGAAGTGATGTAATAACAGCAAAGAACTCTAATACAATAATAAAAGGATATTTTGGTGACTATATTCATGGTAGAAGTTTAGTATTATTGCCATTAAACTTCAGTGACATAGCTAAAATGACTTATGCTGATAATATAGTTACTATTTATGACGAAAATGGAGAACCTATAAGTATAGATAAACAAACATTAGTTAAAACAGCAGATAATTTATTTATAACACCGACTAAGGTAGATGATAAAACTAAAAAGGTTATAAATCTTCAAGTAACAAAAACTATAAATAATAATATCGTATTAGAAAATGAGCTAAATGATTTGCGTACAATAAATAATCCAAATTTTAGAATTATAAAACAGCTATTTAGCAAGAATTATCATATTACTATAGGTGACACTGGTAATCATATTTTTTATCCCGATAAGGATTATCATAACTTTTACTGGGAGGCTCCTAGTGATGCAAGTCATCTTTATCTTTTTGATAAAAGAAGTGGCGATATCATAATTTCTAAAGCCAATGGTATATTAGATTTTAGGCAATTAAATAGTAGCATACCACTATTACCTGTAATAAATGCTGAATGGGAAGTAAAAATTAGTAAAGATAATTTACATGTAACTTTGTTACCAGGTTATAAAGATATCACAGTGACATTTGATGGAGAGGAATACTATCAATTTCAGAATGGAGAGCTAAAGCGTAACTATTGTTCTCACAGCTTAAAAATAGATGGGAAATTTAGTATTAATGGTAATGACTTATTAAATCATCATAACTGCTTTATATTTGATTCAAAAAAAGTACTCTTTTTAAAGTCAAATGATGATTTATGGTTATTGTCAGGCAAAGGAGCATTATCAATATTAAATTACTATTCTCATATTCATGAGCACTGGGGCTTATCAATAAAATTAAACAATAATAGCATTATAGAACCAGAAGAATTTAAAGAAAGAGCAAATAATCCAAGTTCTTTCAGGTATTATAGGCCAAATGAACAAGGATTACAAATTTACCATAACCAACCTATTAATAAGAATGATATTGGTTTAGTTGACTTAAAAGGTCAGTCTATACTGGATTTTAACATGAAAGTTATTGATGGTAATCTATTACTGTTACGTGGAAGTAATACCATTGTAAAAGCAGAGAATTGGAATACTTATCAACCAGCAAGAGAAATGATGTTTACTTTTAGTGATGTAGTAATTTCTAATGCAAAGTGTGTGATTTCTACATGTGATCCAGAAGATGTTATAGAGGAGTTTCAGAAAGAAAAAAGTAGCATGGAAAAAAGTAGGCAACGCCACATAAGAGATAAGCATTATAGGCTGTCCACTAATCGATTGTCATTATTACGTAAAGAGCGTTCGATAAATTCAGATCAACCTAAAATGGTAGCAAGTAGTATAAGTAAAAAGTCTTCATGGATAAATGATAGCGTTGCATGGGTGAAAGAATCAATAACTAATGCTTATGAAACAACTAGTGGTGCAATTAACTGGCTATTTAACAAAGACAAAACATCTCAAAAGATGGAAAGTGCTGTAAGATTTGAAGATATTAAAACATGGAACAAAGAGAATAATGAATCATTTAATGAAAATGTAGAAGAAGAAACACCTAAAAATGTGGTAGGATTTTATGATGAAATGTTAGGAAGATTAAATAAAGAAGATTTAAAAAGAGGAAAAGATCTTTGTGAGGAAATAAAAGCTAATTTTGAACCATATAAAGACAGTGATATACATACATGCCTAAGAAATGTTGCTGAGTTGATAAAGGATAAATGTAATATAGATAATAATTATTTAAATAATTTATGTGCTAACAAGTTATTAGAGTCAATGAAAGAGCAAACTGATCACGTGAAACGATATAATATGCAAAAGCAAGGTGAATATATAAGAAATTTATACGACCAAGATGGTAATATCATATTATTAACTTATTTATTAGGATGGTACAGTAAGATAAAATCAAAAGATGAAAAAGATGTTTATGATGAAATCAAAAAAACAGCTTACGAAGTACTAAAAGTAACGAAGGCATGTGAAAAAATAAGTAAAGCAATTGATAAACAAATAAATATCTTAGAAGATGATATATATAATTCATCTCTTGGGAGAATGATTATTGATATAAATGCAACAAAAGATGAGATAGTTGAGGTTTTATTTTGTTCATTAGAAAACTTAAGTCTAATAAAATTAGAAGAAGATAGAAATAAAGAAGAATCAAGTAAAATCGAAGAATTCATGGAAAAATACAAAGTATATGTAGAAAATGTTTTAGGTATAGTAGCTGAAGATATTATTGATTATAATAGCAAATTAAGTGAGAAGAAAAGTTATGAACATAAGGAATTGTGTAATAAGGTAGAACAGCAAAGTAGATTAAAGAAAATTCAGCCAATTTCTGATACTAATGCCAATGTTAAGAGAGCAGTACCAAAATTTTTTACTGAATATAATAACCGCCTTCAGCCTGCGCCTGTTGTGCCAACGAGCATAAAAAAGTCAGAAAAACTCTCTCAACTTTTAACTGAAAATTCACTAAAACAATTACCATTGTTAAATAATAATCTAAGCTTAATAGACACAAGTGGACCTGCAAGCAGTTTTAATAATGTTTCTGTACATAATAATTTAACTCAAGTTAGAGGAATTAGCTAAAGAACAGCTGAGTATACATAAAAAGAAGTTTCTAATTAGCCATACTTGTTTAAGTAACGTACAAGTATAAGGTCCAAGCATCTTTGTATAAAATGTTAATCTTCACGTAATATGGATTAATTATAAACGAATTAGAAGGCTAACTAAAAGCAACTTCCTACAACTACTATAAAAATTCTTGCAACTTTGCAATTTCATCATGTGT
>JAVBJW010000063.1:0-13127 GCA_031546805.1 Anaplasmataceae bacterium | reverse complement strand
TAAAGTAATTGTCGACACTGCTTAGAGGATATTTTGCTGTTGGTAATGTAAATTCTACAGATGTGCAGAAGTATATTGAAGAGCAAGAGATTCATCATAAACATAACAAATCTCTGAGTTTTAAAACTATTTATCTGCTTTATAAGCGTTAACTCACACCACCAGCCGAAGCTGGTGGTAATTGATACAGAGCTACATTTGATCGAGTGCTTTTTCGGTAAAATCAAGAATTTTAGACGGATTTTTTCCATATTCGACAAGAATGGGCTTTTTAAACTTCTTAGCAGCTCTTATTTGCCTTACATGAAATTTTGTCTTCAGGGGCTAGAAGTTTTTAAAAAAAGATGGAGATTACAAATGGAATATGATAGATGCCACAATAGTAAGAGCATAGTAGAGGTGGAAAGGAGAAAAAGAAGTTTGGTAGAAGCAAAGACTACAAAAATTCATGTAAAAGTTTTGGAATGCAATTAAAAATTGAAGTCTCTAATGGTAATAGGCATAAAATTAAGTTTGTAGATCAATTAATTGATAGTGAAATATGTGAATATTTAATTGCAAATATGGTAATTCATGGGAGTTACAACAAGATATTGTAAATTATGTTTAATGCATCTTTAGTTCTCGTAGCTATCTTTTATTGGCTGAAAGTTTTGGGACGCTCCAGAGAACAAACCACTAATTTTAATAGCTATATTAAATTATTAATCTAATACACTTTACTTTTTCATAAATTCAGCATATTATAGTTACAACATCGTAATCTTATGGGGGAGTAAGATGCCAAATAGTGATGATGAAGATTTAGCACGTAAATTACATACAAGCATTGAAGCAAATGATATTGAAGGAGTAAGAAATGCCCTAGATCATGGTGCAATACCTATTAATTTTAATTATTTAACTGATGGTTTCATGCATAGAACCATAGGAACAGCAATATATAGTTGCTCCAGTATAGATTTAATGAAATTACTTATTGAGAAAGGAGCTAAAATTGTAGGTGAGAAAGACGATCTATATCATGATGATTTATCTTTTTCTCTTAACTCTAGCCTATTGGCAATACATCAAAACATCAGAAAAATTTCACCACAATCTATTCAACATCACACACAGTTTCACATTGTTCAGTTTCTTTTAAACAATGGTGCAGTAGTTGTTAATGATTTATCTACATTGAAACAAGAGATAATAGATATCATACAAAAATGCAAGCAAGGACAGTTTAATGATTTAAATGAAGATTTGAATTATCTCTGTAATACAAAAAATGATTATAATAATAAGTATTATGATAAAATACTATTAAAGGTTAATCAGAGTGGTATCAAAATTCATTTAGTTGAATTAGTAAAAATGTTAATTAATAATACTCAAAAACCAATAGATATTACAATCTATACTGATGTTGTAAAGAATCAAGTTGTTGGATTGTATGTTGCAAAACAAGCAGAAACAGGCGGTTATTATACTCAAGAATATTATACTACTCTATACAAAGTTTTTAATAGTAAACATAGTATAGATCAAGTGGCAAGGATTGCAAAGTTGGTTGTAGATTATGATAGTAATTCTATTACAAGCAATCAAATACAAGCTATAACTACTTCGTACAGCGGTGAGTTGGAGATAATAACTAACCTAAATCCTCCTATGGAAGAATATAATTTTTCTACAGCATATCAAGTTGTCCAGCTTATTTGGAAAATGTTACACAAAGAGTATTATGGTAATAAGGAAGAAATTGCAAGTTTAATTGAACGTGTAGTACAGCACGGTATCAAACAAGAAGAGATGGAAAAAGCTGTTGATCAAGTTTGTGATCTATGGCAAGGTTTATATGCAGATGTAAGAAATTTTAAGGGTAATGATGTACCATCGGAAAATCAATTATTAACTACTAGAAGCAAAGTATTAAATTATATACGAGAGTGTATTTCTAAAATGCAAAGAACACCAGTAGAAGATGATGAGACTTTACATACTTTAACAACTGAAGCACAACTTCAAGATTTAAATATTGCTGGTCCAAGCAGGCAGTAATAGGTATACTACAACACAAGTGTTGTCATGAACTCAACACTTTATATCTTAACAGATGTGCTTTTACAAGAGTGCTTTCATAACTTTATACAACAACTCCATTTTAAAATCATATGAAAAATATCAGTCAAAAACTAAAAGAACATTTATCTGGATCAGTGCTCAGTATTGCAACATGCTGGAAGTTAACATTAACTAACGGTAAGACAATGGGTTTTAGCGATTGTGATAAAGATCTAAAGATAGATAATATGATTTATGAACCATCAGCAGGTTTCACTACCAGTAGCATAGTTAATAACTCTGACTTGGCAATTGATAACCTAGAAATAGAAGGAATATTAAATAGCGACAATATCAAAGAAGAAGATGTTTTAGCAGGAAAATATGATTTTGCACAAATTGAGATATTTTTAGTTAATTATAATGACTTAAGTCAAGGAAGTATGAACATACACTATGGTAACCTAGGTAAAGTCACGCTTAATAATGGAAGGTTTGTAGTTGAAGTTCATGGTCTTTCAGCAAGACTAACACAGAACATAGGTGAATTATACTCAAATTTTTGTCGAGCACAATTTTGCGATAGTCAATGTAAATTAAACAGTGATGAATTTACTAAGGTAAGCACAATTACATCAGTGATCAGTCAACAAGAATTTCAAGACACAAATCTGACAGAAGACAGTGATTATTATAAATACGGAGTAATTAAATTTATTACTGGAGCAAATCATGGTTTGATTTTTGCAGTTAAAGAATATCAAAAAGAAAAAGTTATGCTTTTTATGCCTGCGCCATATAAAATTACAGAAGGAGATGAATACTCTGTTACAGGAGGTTGTGATAAGGCATTTTCAACTTGCAGAGATAAGTTTAATAATGCAAAAAACTTTCGTGGTGAACCAAATGTTCCAGGAATTCACAGTCTTTACCAAACTGCTGGAACATTATAACTATATATACATCTTTCTCATTTAATATATACTTTTATATTTAACTGAAGCTTATGTTAAAAATTGCAACCTGGAATGTAAATTCGATACGTAAGCGAATTGATCAACTCTGTGATTTTATTATCAGCGATGCAATTGATATTATATTGCTACAAGAGATTAAGTGTACAAATGAACAATTTCCATATGAGAAAATTGAACAATTAGGATACAAATATCTAATTCACGGGCAAAAAGCAAGAAATGGTGTTGCTATAATATCAAAATACCCAATAACTAAAGACCATTTCAAGACCAATATTATTGATAACGAGGAAGCCCGTTATTTAGAATGTACAATTGCATGTAATGGTCTTGATTTGAGGGTTGCAAGCATATATGTGCCAAATGGCCAAAGCATTGATTCAGAAGCATTTCAATATAAATTACGTTTTTTTGATGCTCTATACCAACACTTATACGATTTACTAAAAAATGAAGAGCTAATCATTATCGGTGGTGACTATAATGTTGCACCTCACGTAATTGATGTGCATAGTTCTTATTCTTTAGGTGATCAAATTTGTTTTAATATAGAAGAGCGAGAAAAATTTAATACTATATGTAATCTTGGATATTACGATGCGTTTAGAGTAGCAAATCCAGATAACAAACAGTTTAGCTGGTGGAATTATCAAGGTGGTTCATGGCAACGCAACAGAGGCATGAGGATAGATCACATGCTATTATCGCCACAGGCCATAGACAGATTACAAGAATGTTATATCAGTAGTAAAATACGAGGAAAAGAAAATGCATCAGATCATGCTCCTGTTGTATGTGTTATAAATGAATGCACAACTTCTTTAACCAAATAATTAATCTGAGGCTAGTTTTTTTATGTCGGGGCGGAGAGATTTGAACTCCCGACCCCTTGGTCCCAAACCAAGTGCGCTACCAAGCTGCGCTACGCCCCGATTACTAATAAGATAACAATATGTCAAAAAAATGCAAGCATCTGTATATTAAAAAGAAAGAGATAGAGGAAGAAGTGCAAGAAACAATAGAAAATTCATAGCAGCAGTGATGTAGATAGCACTGAAACACCGATAGAGAGGCCAAGAAAAAGCAAAAACGATTTTATTCAAGAAAGAGAAAAAGTACAGTATAAAAACTCAGATTATTACGGAAAATGAGAGTAACAAAATAATCGCAGATAGACATCGAAATCGGCGAAGGTTCAATCTGATAGCTTTAATTCACAATTTTGAACTTCCTAAGTGAATTTTGAAAGAAGTCTAATAACTCCAGAATTGGGGTTTTAAATAAGCTTTTACAAGCTACTAGCTCTGTTAAAACTGCAAAAAGTATTGATTTATTTAAGAAAATATGCTAATATATTAAACTTTGTATAAAAATTAAAGGAGAATTTTATGCCACTTAATGAGGAGCTATTAAATGCAAGTAAAAATGGAGATATAAAGAAAATACAATCCCTAATTAAAGATGGAGCTAATGTGAATATGCAGGATGATAAGTATGTTCTAACGGTGCTAATATATGCTTCTCAAAGTGGCAACACAGAAGTTGTAGACATGTTAATTGCGGCTGGAGCTAATGTGATATATGCAGAAAAAAGATGGTTGGACAGCCTTAATGTATGCTGCTTGCAATGGCTACACAGAAGTTGTAGAGAAATTGATAGAAGCTAAGGCGAATGTAGACATGCAGGAAAAAGATGATGGTTGGACAGCCTTAATATGTGCTGCTAAAAATGGCCACATAGAAATAGTAGAATTACTTTTACAGAGAGGAGCAAATATTCATATTACAGATGCTAACGGAAAGACATTTTTAGATTTAGTGAAAGACTCTCAAGTTTGCATACCATTACTAGAATTAGTTGCAAAATATAAACCTGAAGATACAAAAGATTTTCTGTCAAGTGAGCCTGATTTAATAAGTAAATTAAGTAAAGAAGATAAGTTAGGTGAAGAATTAAAAAGCATAGTTAATGAAGTAAAGAATAAAACACCACTACACTTCGCTGCTTATAATGGACATGCAGAAGTATTAGAATTGCTTTTGAAAGATGGTGCCAATGTAGATGAAAGGAACGCTAATAATAGCACACCACTACATTTTGCTGCTCAAGAAGGTCATGTAAAAGCAGTAGAATTACTTTTGAAACATAATGCAGATACAAGTTTACAAAGTGATGTAAATGGTGGTTATACAGCATTACATTTTGCTGCTGATGAAGGACATGTAGAAGTAGTAGAATTATTAATTGAAAAAGGAGCTAATATTGATGCTAGGAATAATGATGGCTATAAACCTATTCATTTAGCTGCTAAAGAGGACCATATAGAAATAGTAGAATTGCTATCCAAGCAACCTGCTAATAAGGTTGATGCTCAAGATAACAAATTATTCAGTGTAGTAAAATGTGTAAATAATGTTCAGGACCCTTCTAAAGAATACGGAAAACTATTTACACGGGATACTAAAAATATATTAAACAGCACAATAACGCATTGTATTACGCAAATTGAACTTCTAAACAAAATATTTAAAAAAAATACAAAACACTCTGATGATATATCTAAAGGAATATGTCAATCGTTTTCCACCCTTGCTAGTCTTATCAATCTCAATAGCAAAGAAGATTTTGATGAATTATATAGCCTTATGGATTTTGAACCAGAAAAATTAAATGAAGAGAATTTAAAAAAATTCTTGAAGAATGAATTAGATGATAAAAAGTTAAAAGCAGTGTTTGAACTTGTTCAAGCTATGGTAGAATATTCTCCTATTTTAGAGGCTGAAAATATTGGTAGGTATGGCAATTGTGAACAGCAGCTACCGAAAGAAACTTTAATTCGTGATATATTAGATAATTGCTATGATATGCAATCTAACAGAATCGATATAAATAAACCATTGGTTTCAAAAATTCTAGAAGAATTAAAAGATAAAGATACTATTTTATACTTGGTTAGCAATATATGTAAGGATGGAAGTGGTCATGCTATGTCAATAACGAAAACTTGCGTTGGGAAAGTTGAGAAATACATATTTTTTGATAGCGATGCACCTAATGCTTTAGAACTGTCATCAGAAGAAGAAGTGTGTCATGTCATGGAGCTTGCTGCAAATCGATATTGTCAATCTATGTCTCCTACAGGGTTAAGTGGCTTTCCAGAGATTGAGATTATACACTCAACAGAAACAACAAAAAAAGTTATAGAACACTATGCACGCGAGCACGAAAATAAACCTAACTCTCGTATTTGGAATATAAGAGTTGAAGCAGTAAAAGAAGGCCTGATAGACCCAAAACATCAAAACATTAGTATATATTAGTATATTTATATAAATTTAGCGAGTTTGAGAAAGAAGTAGAGAAAGTGAGATCTGAGTGGGAAAAAATGTTATTATAAAAAGTGTTGAACTGACAGCAGAACAAAAATGGAGCATAATAGACTAAATCTTTTCTTCTTGTTTCTTTGTAGGTCTTGCATTTAAGTTTTCTTATCTGTTAAATTACTACAAATTATTTAATTAAAGTACCATAAAAAACATATGCAATTTCACCTGTCATAAATACATTGTCTTCTTCATCTAACTCTATAAATAAATCTCCCCCTAACAATGTAACTAATGCTTCTTTTTTATCAATATAGCCACGACGAACCGCTGCCACAAAAGCAGCACAAGCTGCACTACCACACGAATTAGTGATACCAACTCCTCTTTCCCACACTTTTAGATTAATCTGTTTTTCATCGCTTATTTCTGCAATACTGACATTTGCTCCATTTGGAAATAAAACATGCTTTTCAAGTTTGGGTGCTAACTCTTCAAAGGGTATGATTGATATATCATAAACAAAAAATATAGCGTGTGGATTACCTATATTAACTCCCACTGGGTTTTTAAGTGGACCTAGCTCTATTGGCAAAAACAAAGTATCATAAGCAATAGATATTGGAATCTCATCCCAATTAAGTAAAGGTTTTCCCATATTGATCTTTATCTGACCATTACTTAAGCGCTCTCCATATATAATTCTCTGGTTTATCAGTTCAATAGTTACGTAATTATTACCTTTTTCCGATATTATTAAATCTGCAACACAACGCGCAGCATTGCCACACATTTCTGCACTGCTACCATCAGCATTATAAATGGTCATCATACAGTCAGCTTTAGTTGAAACGCTGATGATTATTACCTGATCACAACCAATGCCAGTTTTGCGATTGGCTATTTTCTTATAATCTAAGTCAGAGTAATTATTATGACGGACATCAATTATAACAAAATCATTGCCAGTACCATGCATTTTAATAAATGGAATATGATTTTGATAGTCTTTAATTTTAAGTGAAGATTTCATAGAGGTTATGCCCTTATAATGTTTTAATGCATTTCAATAACTTGTATAAGTTTTTTTAATACAAAGTGAGTTAAGAATTATACCATCTATCATAAAAAAATATTTCTTCTATTGCTCTTCTTTTTCTCTCTAAAAACTGTTCACCTTCTTTTGCGTAGCCAATTGCCATGATAGACATAATATCAAAATTTTCAGGCATACCAAACTCTTTTGTTACTTTATCTTTATCAAACCCTCCCATTTGATGAGCCATCAAACCCATATTAGTAGCTTGGAGCATCATTCCATAACTTGCAGCACCACTGTCATAGCTTCCCCAACGATTATCTCCCATATCAAGATTTTGGAATTTTTTTGCACTACTGCAAATAATCAATACAACACTATCTTTTGCCCATTTTTGATTTTGCTCAGCCAAGCAGTGAAGTAAAGTATTCCACGAATTAAGGTTTTTCTGTTTGTTGCATATTACATATCTCCAAGGCTCATCACCGTAACATGAAGGAGCCCACCTTGCTGCTTCGATTAGCATATCAATTTGCTCTTGAGTTACTATTTTTGTAGGATCATAAGAGCGGCCACTGTACCTTGTGGTTATCAAGTTTAACAGATTTTCTCTATTCATAATCTTACTCTCTGATTTGAGAAAACATAAAGTTAGTAATATATAATAATTGACTACACTACTGTTTTTATACTACCATTATCTTGGTTAACTTAAGATTAAATTATGAGAGATAATGTTATTGAGCATGATTCTATATGGAGTAATATCTTTATCAGAGTAGGTTTTGGTTTTTTATTGTTATTTCTCACTTCTCAAGTCAGCATACCCTTGAAGCCAGTACCTATCACGTTGCAAACTTTAGCTATAATGATTATTGGGCTTAAATTTGAGCGCAAAGATGCAGTATGTGCAGTATTAACTTATTTGTTGGCAGGAAGTCTTGGATTACCTGTATTTGCCAATTTTGGTGGTGGATATCAATACATTGTTGGACCAACAGGTGGATATTTAATAGGTTTCTTAGTAGCAGCTTTAGTAATGTCGACTATCAGTCAAAAAGTAAAAGATCAAACAGCTTATGCATATACTATTTTGAATTGCTCATTAGGTACTGCAATAATTTATCTTATTGGCATGGGACAACTTGCTGTTTTTATTGGTTTTAGACAAGCAGTTTTGTCAGGGCTTTTACCATTCATTATTCCTGGCATAGCAAAAATTGCCTTGCTTACAGCAGGTTTGCACTATTTGAATAAGTAATATTTTATGCTTAAGTTTCGTGCACATCACTTTATGTGTACTAATGGCTTTCAGGGTATAGGGTACTCTAGCGCTTTTATAAAAAATTATGAGAAAATAACTAATAAATTAATAAAAGATCCTTCAACTCTAATTAAAGTAACAAATAAACTTGACGATATTTGTGGTGCTTGTCCAAACCAAACTAAACAAAAAACTTGTATAGAACAAAACAAAATATCACAACTAGACCAACGGCATATGGAAGTTTTAGGGATTTGTGAAGGGCAAGTTTTATCTTGGAATGATGCACTGCAAATAATTAAGGAAAAAATGTCATTGGAAAAATTTAATTATGCCTGTGCAGGTTGTAGTTGGCAGTCATACGGTATTTGTGAAAATGCACTACGAAGATTAAAAACTACTTCTAGTTATACTGATTATTAGTATTCCTGTGCATAAAAGTGTAAAATAAAATGGGCTGCCCGTTTTCACTTACAATACATTACAGCTTGGATAATTTCTTGAGTAACTTTAACTTCATCTAAAGATTCTGGTACTTTGCTTTTACACATATTTTTAATTACTTGCATAGCAGCAAACACTTCAAACACCAACTAAGGATTAAGTAAAAGGTAAACATAAGATAGGGTGAAACATTTGAAAATTATAAGAGGTTACCAAATGAAAGATATAACAGTGGATGATTTTTGAAAAACTATGGACTTGCAGACTATCAAATGGAAAACAGAGTGCCAGAAATTACATAAATGGTTTTATGAACAAGCAAAAATGACTGGATTTCTTACATAGATGCAACTTCTATTGCAGTTTGACACGCAAAGAGGATATCAAGAAACAAAGTTTTTGCCGAAATTGCAGAGCTTGGAAAAAGTACAATGAGTTGGCTTAAAATTACACTCAATGAAAAAGGAGAAATTCAAGTTAATGTTGACGACTGTAGCAAATCTTACAAAGAATGGCCTGTTGTTTGGTGATATATCAAAAAGGATCTTTTTCAAGAGTTGTTTGATTGAGGTCTTGTCACCAAGGTCAAAAAAGGCATGAAAAACGCACTAATACCGTTAAATGAAAAGATTTTACTAAAAAAAAGATCCGTCATTGAGACGGTTTTTGACAACCTGAAAAACAAATTTGAGATTCGGCATAGATCTCCAGTAAATTTTTTGGTTCACATTCTTTCCATCCTTCTTTCATATTCCTTTAAAACCAAAAAGCCCTCTATTCCTTCTCTTTCTTCATTGCCTATTCCTTAGCTGGGGTTATTAACGTCTTATCTTCTAAAGATACCACACCTCTCTAACAACACATGATATTTACTCCTCTTTTGTTCACTACTGACGCTCCTTCAGCGATTGAAGTCAA
Source organism: Anaplasmataceae bacterium (assembly GCA_031546805.1). GTDB lineage: Bacteria > Pseudomonadota > Alphaproteobacteria > Rickettsiales > Anaplasmataceae > Mesenet. Next base: position 3,112 of record JAVBJW010000063.1, on the reverse strand, counting down.
GTCACTTATTCCAATTAATAGTACAATTAAATATTGTAATATTCATATATATGCTTAATATCTGGATATTATTGGCCCAGTATCTAGCCATGATATTTTCTAGTTATGTAAGGATTATTACTATCTATAGAAAATTAATATAAATCGTTAATATATTGTTATTCTAAATTAGCCACTGCACCCAACTTAAATTAACCATCACTAAATATTGCATTCCCTATATCTTTGAGTTTAGAGAGGTCTTGGATTTCATTTTTTCATCTTTCTTGCGTATTCTTTTTATACTTTTTATGAACTCAGAAATTTGTTTCTTCTTTTATGTAATATTCCATACGGTAGTTTCTCCTTTTTTGACTCATTAGGTTAAACTACCATCTTTTTTACCTTTTTTGTCCTCATGGGCTAGGAGAAGTGTAAGCCGGGTTCTGTTTATGTGGCTATTCATCTATAGCAAGTGTTACCACTTACCTTTTGCAGCTTACCCAGATAAATATGAGGAAAAACATAAAACTTATCTTTATTTAGCCTTGCTCCTGGTGTTGGTTACTTCAGCTACTTCATGTTACCATGAGTACGGTGTGCTCTTACCACCCCTTTTCACCCTTGCCTAAAAATATAGGCGGTATTTTCTGTAGCCCTATAACTAGAGTTACCTCCGGCGGATGTTACCCGTCACCACTTTTCCTTGGAGCCCGGACTTTCCTCTACTATATAACAACTTATAGTAGCAGCCACTTACTTCACCTAGGCTTTTTATATTATACAGATTTTTTAAAAAAGTCAAACTAGTTTGTAGTATTTTCTTAAGTAAGAGAACAACAATAGACTAATCACAATCTGGTCTAACCGCCGCCAGCAGAAGTATCCGAATATCATTGTTTTTTAAAATGTCGACACAGCCTAACTAATATTATGATATTACTTTACATATTTTATCATTAACATTAGACTGTAACAAATACATGTTGCTTTAAAATTAGCTCAGAGGATGATATGCAAAAAAATGACATTGATTATCATAAGATTACTGTAGTTATGACAAATGGCCAACAATTTGAAACACGTTCAACGTATGGTTCTGAAGGTTCTGTAGTGACCTTGGATATTGATCCGCATACACATCCAGCGTGGACTGGAAACCTCACTGGTGCAGTTAAGAAAACTAGTAAATTAGCTAAGTTTATGAATAAGTTTGGTAATTTTTTGGAAGAATAAATATCTACAATGCTTCTAAAATATTTTAAGTGAATAAATATAACAGAATAGCCTATATCTTAGCAGATAAGGTAAAATCAAAAGAAATATACAATTTGCTCAGAGAATCTAAATTTATTGATATAAAACAAAATTCACCATCCAATATCGATCTTCTTTTGGTTATAGGTGGTGATGGGTTTATGTTACATAGCTTACATAACTATATAATTGGCAAGGGTATACATGTATATGGAATAAATTATGGTACAGTAGGATTTTTGTTAAATAAATCTCTAGAAGAAAATTTAATAGAACACATAAATAAAGCAATTCCAACTGAACTTGTTTTGCTAAAAATGAAAGCTACAGATATAAATGGCAAAGAATATTATTCCACTGCTGTTAATGAAATATCATTGTTTAGAAAAACTAACCAGGTAATACATATAAAAATCACTATCAACAATGAACTAAGGATTGAAAAACTTATTGCAGATGGAGTCATGCTTTCTACTCCAGCTGGTAGTACTGCGTATAATTTTTCTGCTGGTGGTCCTATTTTACCACTGAACTCAAATTTGTTTGCTTTAACTCCTATAAGCCCATTTAGACCAAGGCGGTGGCGTGGTGCACTGTTACCTAATAATGCTTTAGTTGAGCTTGAAATCCTTGATCCACAAAATCGACCAGCAACCGTTGTTTCTGATTATACGGAGTTTCATAACATATCAAAAATAGAAATTTGTAAAGACCTAGATAATAAAATAACCTTATTATTTGATTGCGACCATTCTTTAGATGAAAGAATATTTAGTGAACAGTTTTTATTTTAATAATATAGGTTTTTAATTAATATAATATCAAGTTAAGTATTTTTGGTTGCATTAGGATACGCATGAAAACAAAAAGCAGAGAAAGAGTAGCATCAACAATAGTTTGGATTTTGAATAACATTTAGTTTTTCATCGAAATCTGAATAAATAGTGGCGAAATGTGGCATTCATGCTTTCAATCATTTGAGTATTCCAATTACATGTTTTCTTTTTGGTAAAATTCCACGATAAGAAATCAGTAAATAGGACATAAATTCTTTATCAATTCCCATGTGGGCTGCTCTTTTTGTATGTTTGCCACAAAAATAGCAAGAATTCTTACTGTTCTTGCACATATAGCAACCCAAATTCTATAGGCCCCCATACGAAACAAAAAATATAATTAAATTGATTGTATTCTTCAAAAAAATCTTGGTTTAAAGCGTCATACAGAAAAAAATTCTACCATTTGGGTATCAATCAAATAATATTATGTGCTTATTCTTGCGTTTTGCAGAGGATCAATAATTTGATTGAATCCACAGAGGAATAGTAAAGCACCTTTAACAGAGAAAACTATTGACTTTAGCAGTATTTCGGAAAATCCGGATAACTGTGTTTTTACTCTTACCTCCGCTCAAAAAGCTTTTCGATGTCAGAGAGTTTCGCAAGAACTTCACAGCTACTAAGATTTATTGATATTCATAAGTTACCTAAACACAAGAAAAAACATAAAGAATAAAAAAAAGATGTTAAAAAGATTTTTGATTTAAGATTTGATTGGAATTTCTGATATATTGTTTTGTTTTCTTCGACCTATTTTTGCGCCAATCTGGAGAGAAAGCAAATGACCGCATCAAAAGAGAGGTATTGTCCTAGCCTCTTTGTGGAGTCCCACCACTAAAAACTACCAGCTGATAACTGGGAACGCTATAGTCGTATGTTTTAAGGCATATAACTACAAGGATATCAACCCTTATTTTAAGAAATTTAAAAGAAAAAATCTTAAAACAGCTCGAACGGTTGTGTAGGTCTTGGAAGGTCCTATTCACTAGACCCTCTCAAATTGAAAGAGGTCTAACATTATTCAGATTCTTCCGTCC
>JAVBJW010000004.1:0-9645 GCA_031546805.1 Anaplasmataceae bacterium | reverse complement strand
AGAAGAACGTTTAGCTTATGATCAAGCAACAAAATATACTGATGATTATCTCTCTAGTCTTGTAGAGAAATTTGATGCAGGTAAAATTGAAGGGAAGATTGAAGGGAAGATTGAAGGGAAGATTGAAGGGAAGATTGAAGGGAAAATTGAAGGTAAGATTGAAGTGGCCAAAAGAATGCTGGCTGATAATATTGATGTCAATACTATTGTCAAGTTTACTGGGTTATCACTTGATGAGGTTGAAGAGTTGCAGGAATGATATCTTTTTTAGTTGGCCTTATAGTTATAGGTTACTTAAGTTTATTTCCTGTTTTGCAAATAGTTTCTTCTAGTAAATACTTATTTCCGACATTCTAATATAGTATTATTATTTCTAGTAGCTGTATAACCACCATAGTACTCTATTACATTAGATTCGTAACTTAGGTAAAATGTTGAGTAGAAATATATTAATATTATTACCATTTTTATGATATAATATAACTCCTTAAGCTTTAAAGAAAATAAGTATGAAGATAAAACACATTGTAATAATAGGTGCTGGTCCTGTTGGATCATTCATGGCGGTGCTTATGAGTAAGCTTGGATTACCAATAACTGTTTATGAAAAGCGTGAAGCGTTTACCAGATCAATAAACGTAAAAATAGATAATGTTTTTTTTGATAACGTTCAAAAAGTATGTAATCAAATAGGAATTGATGATCAATTCTTTAATCAGTTAAACCAGGAGTTGCGCAGCCAAAATAATAAAATACTTATAAAAACATTAGAAGAAAAATTCAAAGAAGAAGCTGAAAAGTTAGGCGTTAAATATGTTAAAAAAGAAATACAAACTTTTGATGAAGCGCACAAAGAACATAGAGATTTAGATCCTATTATACTAGATTGTACAGGAAGAAATAGCAAATTAAGAACAGATAAATTTGGTGATGATAGTGAAAATATAGAGGAGAATTTATTAGAACATATAGTTTATATTAATTTCAAAGCACACATAGCTAAAAACAATATCAGTCTATACCCATGCTATGAAAAATGAAGAGCAGATAAAGCTAGCAGGGCTTATATCATCTAAAGAAAAAGATGATAGTAACTTAACAAACGTAACAATTACGGCAATAGTAGCTGAAGAGTTTGCTGATTTGTTTGATAGGCAATATCCAGATACTAATAAAAATCCTCTAAAGCCATTTACTTCATCAAATAAAATACCAGATGAAATTCTTCAAACCATCTCTGCTCTTATTAATCAGCTTATGATACAAGGTTCAAGTATTGAATTAGATAGTGTGACGGTGAAAAAAATAGGTGTCAGTTGTGGATATGCCAAAGAAGGAAGCAAAGATAGGTTTATCTGTCTTGGTGATTCAGCAGCTTACCTAGCATATTTTAGATCTTTAAATGTTGGTTTAAGCCACGCTCTTGAATTCTTTACAACATTATCAAGTTATTGCAAGACAGAAGGTGTAGTAACTGACACTGCATTATTTGATAAACTGAGTTTTAACAAGTTAGCGCCAATCGATCGTAGTGATGAACAAATTATTGCACAATTTTATAAGGATATAAAAATACTAAAGCAAGGTGCAGTTTCAAAGGTCATAGAAGTTCATAAGACTATCAGAAAAGATCATTACTTGATAGTAACTAAAGGAGTACGGTACGGGTGTTTTAGCTATGATATCGCTTCTCATAATATTAAAAGACTAACTGAATTAACTGGCATTAATAAAAAAGAAATTCATGATGAACCAAATAATCTCAATAAAAAATTAGAGAATTGGAGTAATACATTGCTTGAATTTGAAACTGAAAAACAGAACTCTATTGACAGAGAAATAGGAGGTAATAAAATAAAACAATTTCAATATAACTCCATAGCAGCAGTTATATGGCTTAAAAGTAAATTACCAACACATTTTTCTGAAACATACTCACGCATTAGAAGAGGATATTCAATATATTCAGAAGACAATAGATTTTTCTTCGAGTGCTTTAAAAAGTTAAGAAAATATATTACTGATGCTTCAGCCATTAACAACGAAAACATTATATTAGCATCAAAAGACTTAATTTCCGAACCGATAAGATTATACGATAAAAAAACTAATAAGGCTATAATTTTATCAACAGTAGGTGTGTTGCTAACTACTATAGCAGTAACTACTGCGTCATATTATTTCTATAAAAATAGTGATATTATCAATCAGCCATTTAAATTAGCAATAACATATTTTGCAGATGTTGTTATTTCTAATCAGAAATTGGGGTTTATAGAAAAGTCCTTGTAGGCATAAACGCTTGGTTTGAAATTTGCTGTAATTTGTTATGCAAATTGCAAAAAGCAGTCTATTTTCGCTGTTGATTGGAATCAGTAATACCTCTAGTTATAGTTACTTCTGATAATTTATGATATTTATTAATATCCTCTGCTTTAATTCCTTCATATTTTTTTATCTCTTGATTATTTATTGTTTCATCAATAAGTGGAAAAATTGCTTTATCTAAAATAATTTCAAGCAGTGCAGTTGTATTTTCTTCTGTTATTTCAATATTTAGTGTCTTTTCTATATCTTGTATTACCTTTTTAGCCTCAATTACATCATCAACTATAAAATCTTTTGCATGTGTAGCCAAGGATGTTTCTTTTGGTAGAAGTGAAGACAGTGATTTTTTTATACACCATCTTAAAAGTCGTGCAATTATGCTTCTTTTAAACCATGTTTGCTGATCTTTTTGTTCTGACATAAGTAATTTTGATATGTCTTTATTAGAATTGAGCTTTTCTTCTTGTATATTTTTTTCAACTTCCAAAGCTGAATCTGACATAGAGATGTAATGCATTGCTTTCTTCAAGATGAAACGACCTTCGTCATAACGATCAGGGCCTAGCTCATATTTATTATGATGAATAAGAAATGTTTTAAACTTTTCAAAAAATGTTTTCAATTTTTCAAATGAATCAATCTGATATTTATTCAATTTTAAAAAATTTGATAATGATTTTAAAATGAGAAAAATGCTATATGAAGTTGATTGATGAGTAATCTTCATGTCAGAGCGAGTATAGTTAGGTCCACTTGGTTCCAAGCATATAATATCTGGCATTTCATTTGTTTCATTTTGCTGTCTTTTTTCTGAAATTAATTCGTATAATATAGCATCTATTGATTTCTGATTTTCATCAGTTAAAGGTCTTGTATCGCCTGAATACTTAAATACAACTTCTTGTTTGGGATTAATGACCCAACCTGTAACTAATGATTTATGAGAATCAAACCCCGACCTCCCTGAACGATGATCTGCTGGAATGCTAATAAAATCAATTTTTTCTTCATTTTTACCTGCATTTTCATTGTAAAGAGTAATCTTTGTGAACCACTCAACTTCCTCCACTTCTGTAAAACCAATATTAGTAAATAACTTTTTATCTCCCATAGGGACAAATACTTTTGGCAAAGACCAGTTTTGCTTTTGATAATGTTTTATTATTTTTTCTAAAGAAGATTTATCAACATGATCACGGTGATTATGCGAAATGAGAATAACATCAATTTTGGGTAATTTGTCTATAGCAGAAGATCTTGTCTTTGCTGGATATAATATCGAATTTAAATCAGAAAAGACTGGATCAATAATGATAGAGCAATCTTGTACTTTGATTAAAACTGTGGCATGCCCCAAATTTTGTACAGAATATTCACTATCAATAGATAGCTGCAATTTATCTTTATAAATTTTACTTTCATCCTTATTCTCACCAAGATAAAAATAACCTAGTTTTTTAGATATATGATCATCGTCAAAACCAATTAACCGTAAAAACCACAACACAAATTTAGACCTTAGTAGTCTTTTTATTTGCGTCTCTTTGAGAATTCTAAAATCATTTTTAAAGCTTTTATTTTCATCATTTGTAACATACTTTCCGTTTGTTTTTTCAATACGAACAAATTTTACATTTGGAAAAGATTGCTCTAGTTTAGTATTATAAGTTGTATCTATTTTATATTGATAGTCTGGAGTTGTCATAGCCATTTATTAATTATAAAGTACAATTAGTCAATATTTCTTTAAAAAGACAAGGTAAGTGCTAAAAATTATTCCCTGAATTTGCTTGCACTTATTCCCTTACCTATCGTTTGCTGAACTCTCTCATTGATTTATTATCTTACAATTTTAAATTGCCAGTTATTTAGCATAGCTAACCAGCTGCAGCACAGAGGTTTATTCCATGCCATTGTTTAGTAACAGTACTATTTAATAAACAAGGTATTTCTTCTATAGGAAATTCAGCTTGGATTTGATTTAAATACGTAGTATTTGATGAAATAATATCTCCACAGGTTAATATTTTAATATTATTTAATTTTGATCCAACTTTTTTAGAAGCGAATGCAACCTTCTCCTGCTTTGATGGATCATTTGTTGTCCAATGTTCATCAGAACAATTCGGGCGACTTAATGCTTTTTTTATTAGATTAAAGATACATCCGCAAAACTCTGACTTAACTTTAAGTACCTCTTTATTCTTTAATCTTTCAATCTCTGAATTTGTTTTTTCCATTAAAAGCTTAAGCTTTAATTCTAACTCAGACAAAATATTTGAATCAGACTTAGAAATAACATTATTAGTAATGCCTTTTAAAAAATCATTCTCTTTTTGATTATCATAATATGAATTAATAGCATCACCAACTATTGCAGCTATTTGTTGAGTATAAATCATAACTTCAGCAATATCACTTAAATTAGGTTCTTTTTCTTTTTTGCTTAAGCCATCATACAGAGCGCAAATCTTCTCTTGTTTTGATTCATTATTTGCATCAGGATAAAATATCTCTAGTACCTGAAGTAACATGCCATCATTGTATAGTGGCATTACAATGTTACTCAATAACTCTAGGAAAATTGGATTCTTTGCACAAGAATCAATATGTTTTGCATAATACTGCTCTTTAAGCTTTGTGTAATAATCATTATTAATTACTTTGGAAAATTCTTCAATTATTTTTCCTATCCAAAAAACTCTTCCTACATCATATTCTTTAATAATACTTCTACATACTAATACCTTATTCACTACATCATTATAATAATTATTATAATCTATACTGTCTTCTTGATAAGATAAAATATTATTCATCTCTTTTTTAGACTGTTCAAGCTTAGATTTTTTTTCTAAAATTTCTTTAAGATCTTGTTTTTTTGCTAAAACTTCTTCAAGATCTTGTTTTTTTACTTCAAGCTCTTTAAAATCATTCTCTATTTTTTCATTTAGCGATGACATTTTCTTAGATTTTTGATAAAATAAACTCGAATACGAGTTATAATCTGTTTTGAATTTTGATTCCAGCTGTTCTTTAATTCCCATAAGTGCTATTATTTGATTTTCATCTTGATCAAGATTATCAATTTGTTTGCTTATGTCTTTAAGATAAAGTTTTAATGCAAATTCTTTGATCTGTTTTTTGAATTCCTCAAATTCCTTTAAAACTTTATCTTCTTTTTCAAGTTCTTGAAGCTCTTGTTCTACTTTTTGAATCTCATTAGAGAGATACTCTTTTTGTTTTTGGATTATATCTTCTCTTTCCTTTTCATTTATTCCTTTTTCTTGTACATTTGATTTTTTCTTCACAACTCCTATAAATTCTTGTTTCTTTTCAGTTTTTATTTGCTTTTCAAGGTTTGATTTTTCTTTTTCTAATTTTTTCTTCTCTTGATTGAGACTTTTTTCTTCTTTTTTAAACTTCATTTTTTCTTTTTCAGGCTCAATTCTACAACCGATTATACATCTGATTAGACGATAAAGTTCAATCAAAAATCTTTTGATAATATTTCCATCAATCTGCAATTTTTTACCAGCTGCTTCCTTGTTTTCAGCACTTTCCTGAATTTTATTTATAATATTATCAATTTTAGATTGAATACCTCTAATGTTATGTTCAACACTAAGATTGCCTACTGCTACACCTGCTTCTTTCAGCTGCTTTTCCATTTTAGAAGTTACATGTTCTAAAACTTTAACAAAATAATCCTTTGCTTCTTTAGCATTATGACATTTATTATTATATACTTCATTAAATGAATAAATGACCAACGTAATAACTTCTGCTGCTAGATCATCAACTTCCTTGAATTTCTCATCTCTATTATCTGTGATTACTTCAGATACCTCATCTTCAATAAATTCTTCTATTACCCCTAGAATTACATTTCCAAACTCTTCAGGAGATTTTTTATTATATCCATCCATAACTTTATTATAAGCATCTATATAATTTCCTTTTTGTAGTAGTTCTATATCAAATTTTAACTTATCACTTGAATGACAAAATAGAGTTGAAAGCCTTGCAGGATTTAAACATCTAAGCCTACCAGGACCTTGAATAAGCTGTGGTGGGTCGTTAATAAAGCTAGATTTTTTATCCGCAAGCATCACAACATGTTGCAAATCAATAGCATTAAAGCCCTGTATTCTCTTATGGTTAACATAGTTACCGCAAAGCCCCATTCTAAGCAATGCATCATTATCTTGGCCATTTCCTTCTATATATCTATATTGATCTGAGAATTTTCTAAGATCAGCTAGTGGATATAATCTTTCTTGCTGAAATTGTTGTTTAATTTTATTAAACTTTCTAAATATATCATATTGTTTATTAGATACCGTATTGACTAGTGTTATATAGTCTTGATGATTTATTTTGTTACTAAATTTCTCATTGAGGCTCTTTAGTTTACTCTCATATTTTTGTTTATCACAGTTATTTAATTTTGTACCACAAACATATTGAAGCTTGCCATCATACAAGAAATGTCCTGGAGGTGTATTTGCTTTTATTTGGTCTTCATATGGTCTCATGTATTGATCATAATACGTCTCTCTTGCCTTTTCTGCTTTTCGTAGTTCTATGTATGATGCATTACACTTTTTCTCTATATTTGCGATATTATCACCTACTCCATAATCATCTTTTAAATATTGAAAAATACTTATAGTTTTGTTATTATTAAACTCAAGAGTGTCTCTATGAGTATTAGATGAACTCCAACAACGTTTCTTCTTTATCCCAAAAAGCTCTATAACTTCATCTCTGTGCTCTGGAGTTTCGGGTGGCATCATGGTGTGGAGTTTTTTATCTTGATTCCAGTTTCTTACTAACCTTGTAAATAAATCTTTATTATTTTCTTTGTTCTGATTTAGAATATCGATCACAAGCTGCATTTGTTCTGTAATTTCATTTGCTAAGTAATCACTTTTAATACCATGTTCCGTTACATACTCCCTTAAGTTGTGATTTCCACCCAGTTTTTCTTTCACTTTTGTAACTAACCCTTCTAGATCTGAAAATCTTGCTTCATCTAACTCACTTCTTGAAAGACCAGTTAGACAAGAAAGTGTATTATCAATTACTCCATGCATTACACGAAAGGCTGAGTAGTCATAAATAGTGCTTTTATAATCTAAAACATCCTTAACAATTGTGCTTATTATGGCATTTTTATCATTGCCATATACATCACAAAGATAATTTATTACTGCATCGCATTTTTGGTTAACTGTATGAGAATGATTGCCATTATTAGCTTCATCTTTAAATATATCATCAGTAATTTTTTCTTCTAATTTGCTCTTTAGATCACCAGGCTCAACTAAAACAAGAGCAGGCTCGCCAATGACACTTTGAATATTATGAAATATATAATTTTCTATATCTTTTTTTAAACTCTCACCTGTAAGATTTATTTGTGGTTCGTAATAAAAAGATTTTTTACCTTCTTCTGGTTTTTCTTTAAAGGTTATAGATCTTTCAAGTTTTTCAATATAATCATTGACTAGATCTCCTATTTGTTTTTGGTGAACCTTAAGCTCCAGTGATCCATAAGCCCCAGACTTCATCTTATCTTTTAAAGAGAGAGTTTTAATCAAGCCACCATTTTCCTGAACACGTTTATAAGTATTATTTGAAGGTGTAGCACTTAAAAATAATGTTGGACAAAGCGTAGATAAGAGCTCCATGCGATATTTGTACAGCTCTTCTTCTATTACCCTGTGTTCTTCGTCAAAAGATATAGATATAGGTTTTGTAATATCAATTTCAAATTCTTGATCGTTAATTTTAACCTTATTATTTGTAATTTTATACTTCTTGTCATCAAATTGAATTTCATTTGCAGAAATTATAAAATCCTTATCATCTATATTTATTTTGCCATTTTTGATTTTAAAGCTTTTGTCGCCAATTTTTAGGGCTTCTATAATATTAGGCAGTTGCTGAAGACCAATGACTCCTAAGAATTCACCCCAGTCATCAATTAAGCCTACATTACTCAGTATAGAACATCCTTTTTTATCACTGATTTTATCTAACTCAATATCATTAATATCAGCATCAGATAATAGTTTTTTCCAATCGTCGCGCTTCTGCGTTACTAAACTAGCATCTGGCGCTATGGACACATAACGTATACCCATTAATCTAGCTGGTAAATATTCCACAAGTAATTCTATAAATGTTTTTCCAGTACCTGTTGCAAGCGCAAGTTCTATAATTGGGCTGCCACCTTTTTCTAGATGTTCTATTGTTTCTTTTACATAAGATAAATGCTGTAGAAATATTGAAATCTTACCATGTCCACCTATTGTTACACCTTTATCTTCACCTTCAATCTTTACACCAAATACGTAGTTGCCTTTATTATCTTTATTACCTTTACCTATTGTTAATTCATGTTGCGCACACAAAGCAAGTAAATCTTCAGTAGTATAATCTCCTGTATTTTTAATATCTATTTGAGATTTATTTTGATTAAATTTAACACTACACGTACCGTTTTGTTCTGTTAAAGTGACATTTATTTCTTGTCCATCTATTATTATTTTACCTTCAGTTATTATTTTACCTTCAGTTTTTGCCTCTTGAATTAAACTCTCTATCTGTACTTTAACATCTTTTATTTTAGAAGTTTTGCTATTCAATTCTATTGATAACAAGACGCCTAGATAAGTCTTCTTCAATCCTTCAATATGCTTTGCTTTTAAAGCATTATTAAATTTACTGTGTATTTGTGCAACTGTGGTGCTCATGCTGTCTATCCTAATTGATATAATGTTAATATATTTATAATACGTTAAATAGCTTAAAAGTCAATAGATAGTACTGATATCTTAGTATTAGCATAGAGATTAAACTATTGAATAAACCAATCACATTCTCAGCAATTGAGTTCTTGATTTTCTATTTTATAAGTTGAATCAGCCAAGGTATTTATGCATATTTTAATTAAGAGCTATTTGTGTATTTTGGTGCTGAAATTAGTGCCAATAAAAAATACAATATTTACCACTTTACTTGTTTCTCTGATTCTCAAATAGGTGAGTACAATTTTTCACTATATACCGCTAGTAGTATACGCCACCATGGTCTTTTTCGTGAGATTAAAGGAAGAAACAGAGAGCAAGTTTTGAGAGGCTGAAATGCTCCACCATAACGTATATGCGAACTTCTCTCAGTTCAATCTTGTGCTATCATGATAACCGCAACAGCAGCCAATTACATCTTGCATACATGTATACCTTCATACCCAATTATACTACAAATAACTCCCTATCTTGTTTTCCATAACATTGCATTATTAAC
>JAVBJW010000034.1:0-55239 GCA_031546805.1 Anaplasmataceae bacterium | reverse complement strand
AGTTGTTTTCTTTTTATCTGAGTATGATTTCTTCCGTTTTTTACTGTCTTTTGGCCGCTGTGTCGGTGATTCTGTCACATCTACCAAAATATTTTTTCTGGTTTTGTGATCGTGATTTTTTTCGCTAACCATTTTTTTCTGCAACAGGCAAATATTTGAATTGTGTAAATTAAATAAGTAGCCCAAAAATCTGTGTTATAAAATTACACATAAAATTTTATCTTCCAGCGTATCAACATGTGATAACTAAAGCTCATTTTTTTACCTTTTGCTTATCCTTCTTCTACTTTGTTCAGATTATCTTGTCACTCTCTTTTGCAGCAGGTCTTATTTTTTCTGTTCGATATAACTGCGATGATTTCTGAATTTTTAAGTATTTCTCTAACTGTCATATCATGTATCTGCAATTAAATATTCACATATTTCACTATCAATTAATTGATCTACAAACTTAATTTCATGCCTATTACCATTAGAGACTTCAATTTTTTATGGCATGCATCAACACCCAATTTTGGTTTGTCATAAAACACGCCTTTACTAAAACAGTAGATTATAAGAACAAGAAACAGGAATTGACACTATGTTTTTAGTAAATCATCAAATTGTAATTTCGCCAATTTGGAATATAATCCATTTTGCTGAATAAGCGACTGATGCGTGCCTATTTCTTCTATTTTGCCGTTATTCATTACAATAATTTTATTAGCCTTTAATATTGTAGAAAGGCGATGGGCTATAACTAAAGTTGTTCTGTTACCCGTTAACTTATCTAATGCTTTCTGAATTAAATGTTCACTTTCTGAATCAAGGGCAGAAGTTGCTTCGTCTAATATAAGCACCTGTGGATTTTTAAGTATTGCCCTAGCTATCACTATGCGTTGCTTTTGTCCTTCAGAGAGCTTTAGTCCTTTATTTCCAACAAAAGTATTAAATTTTTCTGGTAGCTTCTCAATAAATTCAAAAGCATAGGCACTTATTGCTGCTTGTTCTACTTCTTCATCAGTGGCATCTGGCTTGCCGTACAGTATATTTTCCCTAATTGAACATGAAAATATTGAATGATCTTGTGGTACTAAACCAAATAGAGAGCGTAAGTTTTGTAATGTCACTGACTTTATATCAATGCCGTCAATTATAATATTACCATCATTTGCATCATAGAAACGCAACAGGAGTTTTAAAATAGTGCTTTTTCCACTTCCTGACGGTCCAACAAGTGCAACAGTTTCTCCTTTGTTAATAATAAAAGATATATTATCTAAAGCTGGTTGCTGCCGTGATGGGTAGTAGAAAGTAATGTTATTAAAAGAAATACATTGTGAGATGTTAACCATATTTACAGGATTATCAGAGGTAATAATATTGTCCTTTGCAGACATTAGCTCAAAAATACGTTCTGCCATGCCGAGAGCGCGATGTACATCACTGATATTATCACCGACATTGTTTATTGAACTTGCAGCAAGTATCGAATAAAATATAAAAGAAGATAAAGCTCCAGAGGTTATATTACCTTTTAATACTTCATGCATTCCAAGCCATAATATTAATCCTATTGAACACATAACAAAAGTAATAATCAAAGTAACTAGTAATGCACGAAAACATGTTAGTTTTACAGATAGGTTAAGTATTGCATCTACATGCTCAACAAAACTTCTTTTTTGATTTTCCTCCCTAACAAACGATTTTATAGTCACTATACCTGTATAAGTTTCTTCACTAAAAAATGCCATATTACTGATTTGATCACGTACTAAACGTGATAACAAACGCACCTTTTTGCCAAGTAGTGTAAGTATGAGTAGAATAAATGGTATTATTAATGCAGTATATATTGTTAGCTTAAAGTTAGTATAAAGTAACATTGCAATGCTACCAAGTAATGTGACCAAGTTGCGTACTATCGTTAACATGCTACCAGAAAGTATAGGCTGTAATGCAGCTGTATCAGTGGTTAAAGCAGATATTACATCCGCTATACTAGTATTTTCAAAAAAACTTGGTGGTAAACTTATAATATGACTGTATAGATCACATCTAATCTTTGCTACAACCTTTTCATTTCCACATCCAGTTAAATACAACCTTAAAAAGGCAGTAAGACCCATAACCAGTACGACAATACATAAGAAAAATAAAGAATTCTTAATAAGAATCATGCCTTGGCGTGAAGAAAACAGATCAACAAGGTCGTGTATACCTTTGCCAAATACCAATATAGTTAAAGATGATATTATGACTATTACATAAGCCAGTATAAAATACACAATATGTGGCTTAACATATTGAAACAACATCCTTATAGTTGAGTTATTTTTTTTTATCATTTTTTCCGATTCTTTTCTGAAAAATGCTCACATATCTATTATAGAATAGCCTCAGAAAAATCCATATTTTTGTACCACAACTATTTAACAGTTTGGTTTTTTAGCTTTGCTAAATACATCTTAACTTCATCACTAACTTTATTACTTAAGAATAAGAGAGCCACCATATTAATAATAGCAGAGCAGATAAATAGCGCATCCCCTATATTCGCTATGCTGATTATATTTTTAGAAATTCCAGAGAAAAATGCTGTTATCAATACTATGATACGATACACGATTAAACTCTTTGCATTGAACAAATATAACCAGCTCATTTCACAACAATACACAAATACAATAACAGAAGAAAATGCAAATAGCGGTGCAGCTACTGTCAACAGCATAGGGAACCACCATGACACAGTCTCAAAGGCTTTTCGAGTCATAAGTATTCCATCTCCTACACCATCATGTTCATATGCTCCAGTTATCACAATTATTAGTCCAGTTAAACAACAGATTAGCATTGTATCAAAACACGGCTCTATCATTGCAACAAAACCTGTTCTTACCGGTTCTTCATCTTTTGTAACCGAATGCGTAATAGCTGCTGTTCCCATCCCTGCTTCACTGGCAAAGATTGCACGGCGAATTCCAGCAACAAAAGCTCCAACAGCTCCTCCACTTATGGATTTAGCATCTATCATACCATGGAACATTAGTGCAAACGCATTACCTAAATTTTCAATATTAAATGTGATGATTACTATGCAACTGAAAATATATATTATCGACATAATAGGCACAAGTGAAGATGCAACCTTGGCTACTCTTTCTATACCACCTATAATTACAAGCCCCATTAAAATAGTGATGATTAAAGAAAATAGCCACACATTATTATCTATAAAGCTTGAGTGCCCCGATATTATTGCTATCATTTGATTTGTTTGAAATGGCACACTGCCACCAATACTAGATAAGATTAAAAAGCATGCGTAAACTGCAGCAAGGAACACCCCTAGTTTTTTAAATCCAACTTCCTCTAATCCATATCTAATATATTTAAAAGGACCACTAAAAATCTGATCATAATCTTTCGTACGATATCTAAATGCTAAAGTTACTTCAGCAAATTTTAGTGACATGCCAAAAAAACCAGCAATCATCATCCATGGCACTGCTCCAGGCCCTCCTATAGATATTGCAATAGCAACTCCTGCAACTGTACCAAGACCTACTGTACTTGAGAGCGCAGCTGCAAATGCTTGTAGGTGACTTATATCCCCTTCATGATGATCTTTATCATATTTTCCTAAAAGAATTGAAAATGCATGCTTAAATAACCTAATATTAATGAATTTAAAGCGTATGGTAAAAAATATAGCACCCGATGATAACATCAGCACTATAAATGGAATTCCAAATATTTTAAAAAATAACACTGTATTAATTAAGTCATTTACCTTAACTAATATTGTATCATAGCTTATATTTAACTCACAAGCATACAAGTTACTAGCTAACAAGCAAAATACAGTAACAAATATATTAAAGATTTTATTCATAAAGCTCCTTTTTGAATATAGGAATTTAATTGGTTACTAACTTTTCTGTTCAGCAAATAAATTACAATTGCATTAGGAATAGTAAGACACATGAACAAAGTATCACCAAGAGAAGAAATTAACTTAATATCTTTTGATAAGCCGCTAATATATATTAGAGTTAATATTAGAATATGACATAAAACTATACTTTTCCTATTGTTAAATAT
Organism: Anaplasmataceae bacterium; assembly: GCA_031546805.1. Taxonomy (GTDB): domain Bacteria; phylum Pseudomonadota; class Alphaproteobacteria; order Rickettsiales; family Anaplasmataceae; genus Mesenet. The sequence goes on along the minus strand of JAVBJW010000034.1, from coordinate 51,147 downwards.
ATATAGCCAAGCAACCTCACAATAATATGAATACGCTATTATAGTTGAAAATGCAAATGATAATACGATGAATGGGAAAATGACATAGCCCCAAAAAGGTGATACTAATAAAAATGCTGATTTTATTAACATAATATCCCCTATATTATTGGTTTTTTGCAGAAAGCCAGTAACTAGAACAACAATACCAGTTAAAAATGAAACGATTATGGTATCAACACAAGGCCCCAACATTGCCACACATCCTGCTCTTACAGGTTCATTTTCTTTAATTGTATAATGAGCGATTGCTGCTGTTCCAGTACCGGCTTCATTGGCAAATACTGATCTTCTTGCTCCAGCAACTAAGCTGCCAATAGCACCACCACCTATAGCTGTTTTTCCAAAAATATCGGCTACTATTGAATATAGAGCACTAGGTAGCTCGCTTTTGTGTATAAAAATAATTAACACACAGCCAATAAGATATAAAATAGTCATAATAGGTGCCAAATTTGTTGCAACTGCAGCAATACGCTTAATTCCTCCCACGATAACAAGCAATACTAATAGAGACAATACTAAAGGGGTAATAAAGCTTTTATCATACTGAAATAAACTATTAAATAATACTACAGCTTGATTAGCTTGAAATGGTATACCACCAAATACCATTGTAATAATTAGAAGAATAGCGTAAATCAATGCTATTGCCTTTCCTATCTTCGGCAAACCAATTTCTGCTAATCCATATTTCATATATTGAAAAGGTCCACCAATCTTTTCTTTATCTAGACGATACTTCAGTCCCAAAGTTACCTCGGCAAATTTAACTGACATGCCAAGTAACCCTATTACAATCATCCAAAAAATAGCTCCTGGTCCACCTATACTTATTGCTATTGCTACACCTGATATTGTTCCAAGACCAACGGTTGCAGATATTACAGTAAAAAAAGCTTGAAAGTGCGTAATTTCTCCTCCATCGCACTTATTTTTAGATACGCCAAATAATATAAGTAACCCGTGCTTAAACAAGCTGAAATTTACAAACTTAAATCTGATAGTACAAAATATTCCTATTGATATTACCCATAGAATTATAAAGGGAATGTTGAATACTTTAATGTATAGAAAAGACTGCAAGAGGTCATCAATCTTTATAGCTATAGTATTGAACATCTTAAGAACGTAATTTCCATTTTAAAGCCAACAGAATTAATCAAAATTTCGCCTACAAGTATATTAAAAAATTGAGATTTGTAAATATTTTGTAAACTAAAACATCAAAAGCTGTATATATCTCTTGCTAAAGTAATTGTCGATAGGACCTAGCTTTACTTACCGCAATCTTGTAAGACTAGATGATTGTAGGTACAGAAAGAAATTCAAACAATATATAAATATGAACTTTATTTATATATTAACTCTTCGTCAAGAATCTTATTAAAAAAATAAGTTATTAGATTAAAATTTATAACTAAAATAATATAGTTTTTAAATTTATGCATAATAGGATAAAGAGATCAGATAATAAGAATATAGTGACTTGCACAATATAATGGTGTAAAAATTTAAAGTGTTAAGAATAGTAGAAGATGGATAATATTAGAAATTTTGCCATTATTGCTCATATCGATCATGGGAAGTCTACTTTGGCTGACCGTCTTATAGAGTGCTGTGATGGTTTAGAAGAAAGAAAAATGGTAGAACAAGTCCTTGATTCCATGGACATAGAACGTGAGCGTGGCATTACAATTAAAGCACAAACTGTTAGACTTAAATATATAGGAGATGATGGTAGTACATATTATTTAAATCTCATGGATACACCAGGGCACGTTGACTTTTCATATGAAGTAAGTAGAAGTTTAGCGGCGTGTGAAGGATCGTTACTTGTTGTTGATGCAAGTCAAGGAGTTGAAGCTCAAACCTTGGCAAACGTATATAAGGCGATTGATAATAATCACGAAATCATAGTTGTGCTTAATAAAATTGATCTACCTGCTGCTGATCCAGAAAGGGTAAAGTTACAAATTGAAGAAATAATAGGAATCGATGCCAGTGAAGCAGTGCTAATCTCAGCTAAAACAGGCATAGGTATAAAAGATGTACTAAATGCAGTAGTTCAAAGATTGCCAGTACCAAAAGGTGATGTACATGCCCCTTTGCAAGCAATCTTAGTTGATAGTTGGTATGATGCTTATTTGGGAGTGATAATTCTTGTTAGAGTTAAAAATGGTGTACTCAAAAAAGGAATGAAGATTATTATGATGTCCAATAATACTGTACATCAAGTAGATAATATTGGTATTTTTACACCTAAAAAAGCAATGACAGAAGTGCTATCAGCTGGAGAAATTGGTTTCATTACTGCATCCATTAAAGAAGTTGCAGACTGTAAAGTAGGAGATACTATTACTGAAGAGAAGAGGCCTTGTAAAGAAGCGTTACCAGGTTTTAGGCAAACAAGTCCTGTTGTTTTTTGTAGTCTATTTCCTAATTCAGCAGATGATTTTGAATACCTGCGCGATGCATTGAATAAACTACATCTAAATGATGCAAGCTTTACCTTTGAAGCAGAGTCGTCCAATGCACTTGGTTATGGCTTCCGTTGTGGCTTTCTAGGTATGTTGCATTTAGAAGTTATACAAGAAAGATTGGAAAGAGAGTTTGATTTAGATTTAACGGCAACGGCACCAAGTGTTGTCTATAAAGTAAAAATGAAAGATGAGAAAAGTTTAGATATACATAATCCAAGTGATATGCCAGAACCAAATAAAGTCTTATCTGTTGAAGAGCCATGGATTACTGCAGCTATTATGGTACCAGACCAATATTTAGGGTCAATTTTAGCTCTATGCAATGATAGAAGGGGAGAAGAAGAAGATTTATCTTATATAGGTAAGACTGCACTGGTAAAGTATAAGCTACCTTTATCTGAAATTATTTTTGATTTTTATGATAGATTAAAATCAATTTCAAAAGGCTATGCGAGCCTCGATTGGGAGTTTAATGAGTACCGTGAGAGTGAGATAGAGAAATTGAGCTTTTTAGTTAATGCAGAGCCAGTTGATGCTTTGGCTTGTATAATTCATAAAAGTAGAGTGGAACAAAGAGGGAGAGAGATATGTGCTCGTCTTAAGGATTTGATACCAAGACAACAATATAAAATTGCAATCCAAGCAGCTGTTGGTGGGAAAATTATTGCGCGTGAAACCATAAATCCATATAGGAAAGATGTTACAGGTGGTAAGATTAGTGGAAAGGACAGAAAGATGAAATTACTTGAAAAGCAAAAGAAAGGTAAAAAAAGGTTGCATTCTATTGGTAACATTAGCATTCCGCAAAATGTGTTTATACAAGCGCTAAAGCTTAGTGATTAAACAGAAAATGCGTTTATCAAAAATTATTTTTTAAAATGATCAGTTTTGCATTGTTCGATGCTATACTACCAAGAAAGAAGATAATTTGCTGGTAAGATTGCTAAATTTGAGCATTGTGTACATATTTTATTACCCACATAGAATATCCCCTATGCAATAGTTCTTAGCTAACATAGAATAGAACATTATCTACTTAAATGGCAGTGATTTATAGAAATTTAACTGAAATATCTGACTTATCATTAAGTGAAATTAATACAGTATTAGAGCTAGGTAAGAAGTATGCAAGTAATGAAATTATACAAAGTAGCAGCATATTAAAACATAAAACAGTTATAAATTTATTTTTTGAGAACTCAACCCGTACATTATCTTCTTTTGAAATAGCGGCAAAAGAACTTGGGGCAAATGTTATTACTATACCAGTTAACTCTTCTTCGATAAATAAAGGAGAGAGCTTGATAGATACTGTCAGAACACTAAATGCAATGAAGCCAGACTTTATAGTTATAAGGCATGGATGTAGTGGCATGGTTAATATCGTCGCACAAAATACAGAATGCAGTGTAATCAATGCCGGTGATGGTAGTTATGAGCATCCGACACAAGCCTTAGCAGATTGTTTAACAATGCAACATTTTAAATCTAAAGTTAAAGGCTTGAAAGTTGCTATATGTGGTGATGTATTACATAGTAGAGTTGCAAGATCAAATATTAGGCTACTTAGCATGTTGAAGGCAAGGATCAGTATAATTGGGCCACCGACTCTTGTATGTCATAACTTTTCTGAAATAGAGTCAGTGTACTACTCATTAAAAGAAGGCATAAAAGATGCTGATGTTCTTATTCTTCTTAGGGTTCAAAAAGAACGTATGAACGAAGGTAGTTTCATTCCTTCAGAGCAAGAATACTTTTATTTATACGGACTAGATGAAGAAAAATTGTCATTTGCAAAACAAGATATAATTGTAATGCACCCTGGACCAATTAATAGAGGAAAGGAAATTAGTTGTGAATTAGTAAGTAGTAACAAAGTTATCCTAAAGCAAGTAGAATTTGGACTTGCTGTAAGGAAAGCAATACTGCACTACTTGCTATAAACAAGTTCTAAAGCAATATCAGATTCTACTGGTAAGAAAAAATAAATATATCTGATATAAGGTATACCCTAATCGGAAAGACATAATTATTAGTATTGCGGTGTAGGGTTTAACATATGATAGAGTTTACAGAACAAAGAGTGGTAAACAAGTTATGCTCATATTGGAATTTGTTAAAGGGTGATAGAGATTACCCTGCAAACAATGAAATAGAGCTTGAAGAGATAAGAGAAATATGGCCATATTGCTTTGTTATTAAAATTGATGAGGATGAAGATGAAATAAAAAAATACAGCTTTGTATATTTAGGAGATAAAGCTGCTGAGATTTATGATGTGGATATGGACTTAACTGTAAATCATGCTAAGGTGCTTTCACCATCTATAATCAATCATTTATATCCATGTTTAGATGCAGTACTAAAAGGCAAAGAGCCAATCATTGATGAACTTGACTTTCAAGATACAATTGGTGATGACCTTAGGGGAAGACAGTGTCTTCTTCCTCTTAGTGAGGATGGAAAAAGAATTGATTGTATATTAGGTGCAGTTAGTTGTAGAAAAGAAAAATATAACTACTTTTACGATGTAAACACTTGACATAAAAATATAAAAACCTAATCTCTTAAAGTGTACTTAAGCAAAAGTAACTATGCCAAAGTTAAAAACAAAGTCTTCTGTAAAAAAGCGTTTTAGTGTTACAGCTAGTGGTAAAATACGTGCCACTCAGTCTGGTAAAAGGCATGGTATGACTAAAAGGAGTAAAAGGTCAATTCGTAATCAGCGTGGTACAGTTATATTAAATAAGTCTGATTCGCGTATAGTTAAGCTTTACATACCTTATGGTCTTTAAAAAAAGTGTGGAGAAATAGTAATGGCTAGAGTCAAGCGTGGAGTTACAGTTAATGCTCGTCATAAAAAAATATTAAAATTAGCTAAGGGTTATAAGGGGCGTGCAAAGAACTGTTATAGAATTGCCCTGCAACGTGTTGAAAAAGCGTTAAGTTATGCTTACAAAGATAGACGAGTTCGTAAACGTGATTTTCGTAGTTTATGGATCGTACGTATTAATGCTGCTGTAAGACAACACGGCCTTACTTATTCTCAATTTATTCGTGGTCTCGTAATTGCCGATATTAAGTTAAATAGAAAGATCCTTGCTGATATGGTGGTCAATCATAAGTATGTCTTTACTGAGCTTGTTCAAACTGTAAAAAGCAAAATTTGTGCTGCATAAAAAAATATCTTTAATTGAGTCAGAAGCGCTATTAAAAATTTCTTCTACTTCCTCGGAACAGGAATTAGAGGAGGTGCGTTTGTTGTACTTAGGAAAAAATGGTATTCTAAAGTTATATTTAAAAGAGTTAGCAAATATAAATAATTTAGATGAAAGACGTAGTAGCGGTGCTGTTATTAATAAGTTGTGTAGTAAATTAGAAGCTTTGATTGCTCAAAAAAAGGATGAGTTACAACGAGAAAGAATTAACTTCAATCTAAAAAAAGAAAAGATAGATTTAACTACTCCAGAGAGGCCAGAAGGGAGTGGTAAAATTCACCCTATCAGTAAGATTATTAATGAGATAAGTACTATATTTTCTTGTATGGGGTTTAGATTGGCTGATGGTCCAGATATAGAAGATGAATTTCATGTATTTGATGCTCTTAATACTCCAAAATATCACCCAGCAAGAGAAAAAAGTGATACTTTCTACTTAGACGGAGTAGAAAAAATGGTTCTTCGCCCACATACTACTTCTGTACAGATTAGAGTAATGGAAAAGAATCGTGATTTTCCTATCAAAATTATAGCACCAGGCAGAGTGTATCGTCATGATTTTGATATGACTCATACTCCTATGTTTCATCAAGTTGATGGTTTTTATATTGATAAGAATGTAAATATGGGCCATTTAAAGTTTTGTCTTAATCATTTTTTAAGTAAATTCTTTAATTCAAATGAGATAAAAATACGCTTTCGTTGTAGTTTTTTTCCGTTTACTGAACCTTCAGCAGAAGTAGATATTAGCTATAAAGATGGTAATTGGATGGAAGTTTTAGGATGTGGTTTGATCCATCCAAATGTTTTGCAAAATGTTGGTATAAATCCTAAACAGTATAGTGGTTTTGCATTCGGCATGGGTGTTGAAAGACTTGCAATGTTGAAATACAAGATTAGTGATCTGCGGGATTTTTATAATAATAATATAATGTGGTTAGACCATTATGGGTTTAATTTTGCAGCATTGACTCTCTAATGTATGTAATTGAAAAGAAGGCAGTAATTATAACAGGTGCAGCAAAAAGGCTAGGTAAAACATTTGCTCTTACTTTGGCTAGTTATGGTTATGACATTGTAATACACTATAATAATTCTAAAGATGAAGCGATCCTACTACAATGTATTATTGAAAAACTTTATCAAAAGAAGTGCTTAGTTGTAAAAGCAGATTTCAATGACTTTAATTCCTTAAACGATTTAATGGAAAGAGCTTTTGAGGCTATGCCATATTGTAACGTCCTCATTAATAATGCCTCAATATTTCATCGCAGAACTTTTTTAGAAGTAAGTAATGAGGATTTTACACAAAATCATAATCTTCATGTAAAAGCTCCCCTTTTTTTAACTCAGTACTTTGCTAAAAAGTGTAAATTCAAAGGCTCTGTAATTAATATTATTGATTACAACATTATCAAGCAGTCAAGTAATTATTATGCATATATGCTATCAAAAAAATCACTTGCAAATTTTACGCAGATGTCTGCTTTTGAGCTTGCTCCAAGCATTACTGTCAATGCTATCTGTCCAAAATCTATACCTGATGATGCATTTTCCCTAAGCTTAAATCAAAACAGTGTTTTAATTAATATATTAAAAAAAATCATTGAATTAATAAATAGTAATTCTACAACAGGACAACTATATTTTTTCAGTTAAGCTACACAATCGCTAAAATTGAGGTATTTTTTTAATATTATACTATATTATTGAAACTACAAAAACTGATGGTGATGTATAGGTTGCTTAATTTTAAATAAAAAATACTTGATTATATTAACATATTAATTATAATATATACATTATTAACTTAGTATAACTTGTGCCTAAAGATAACATCGTTTCAGATAATCTACCAATATACTTCATCTGGTTTTGTAGTGATATTCCATCAGAATATTTTGGCAATCTTAAATAAATTAGATAGTGCTCTTAGTAATCCATCATTATGGTTACAAAGTATTGGAAAAGGCATTAGGTGATAATATAGTTTGCAATTTAATTTTAACTTGACATGTTATCACAGTTTTGACAGATAATACCTGTGTTTTAGTAATACATTTAATGATCAATATTACTTTTTTAGATAAGCAAGTAACTAAGCAATATGAAAGTGGAATCACTGGTTTTGAGCTTGTAAAAGAATTAGATATTGCAAATAAGGCTATTGCTTTAAAAGTAAATGATAATCTATGTGATCTATCGTGCATAATTGATTATAGTGCAAAAGTAAAGGTTATAACAGCACAAGATGATGAAGGTCTTGATATTCTAAGACATGATACCGCCCATATTATGGCACAAGCGGTAAAGGAACTTTTTCCTGATGTGCGCATTACTATTGGTCCGACTATAGAAGATGGTTTTTATTACGATTTCGCATCAAATAGATCTTTCACTTCGGAAGATTTAACAATTATCGAAGAGGAGATGCATGAAATTATCAAGTGTAATTATAAATTTATTCGTGAAATTTGGACACGTGAGGATGCTATTGATTTCTTTCAAAGTATAGGTGAGACTTATAAAGTTGAAATAATCTCTAGTATACCAGAAGGTGAAAAGCTAACTGTTTACAGACAAGGCAATTTTGTTGATTTATGTCGTGGTCCACATTCTCCATCAACAGGAAAAGTTAAAGCATTTAAACTAATGAAGGTAGCAGGCGCCTATTGGCGAGGTGATTCAAACAAACCAATGCTGCAACGTATATATGGAACTGCGTGGAGAGACAAAAGTGAACTCAAGGCATACTTAACACGTTTAGAAGAAGCAGAAAAGCGGGATCATCGAAAAATTGCCAAGGATATGGATTTATTTCACATTGAAGATGAGGCTAAAGGTCAAATTTTCTGGCATGAGAATGGACTGATTCTATATCAGATAATTGAATCTTATGTAAGGAAAAAATTAAGAAAAAATGGATATAATGAAGTTAAGACACCTATTTTAGCAAGTAAGGAGCTATGGGAAAAATCTGGTCATTGGGAGAAATTTCGTGAGAATATGTTTGTAATAAACGAAGATGAAGATAAACAGCTGGCGATTAAACCAATGAATTGTCCTCTCCATATACAGATTTTTAATTGTCAAACTAGGAGTTATCGGGATTTACCAATGCGTATTGCAGAATTTGGTACATGTCATCGAAATGAATCATCAGGATCACTGCATGGACTGATGCGTGTTAGAGGTTTTACACAAGATGATGCACATGTTTTCTGTACTGAAGAGCAAATTACTGCAGAAACATCAAAATTTTGCGATCTTCTAAGAGAGGTTTATAAAGACTTTGGTTTTAACGATATATCTATTAAATTTTCTGACCGTCCAGCAATTCGAGCAGGAAGTGATGAAACATGGGACAAAGCTGAATCAGCACTATTATGTGCTGCTAAAGCTACTGGTTTAAAGTATACGTTAAACTCTGGAGAGGGTGCATTTTATGGACCAAAACTAGAGTTCGTTTTAAAGGATGCAATTGGTAGAGACTGGCAATGTGGAACACTCCAAGTTGATTTTGTTTTACCTGAGAGGCTTGATGCTTTTTATATTGGAGCAGATGGACAGAAACATCATCCTGTAATGCTACATAGAGCGATACTAGGTACGTTTGAACGTTTTATTGGTGTTTTAATTGAGCATTATGCTGGAAAATTCCCTTTATGGCTTGCACCTGTGCAATTAGTTATAGCAACTATTACCCACGAATCTAATGAATATGCGTTAGAAATTGAACAAAGATTAAAGAACAAAGGGATAAGAGTAAAAGTTGACTTGGCTAATGAAAAAATTAGTTATAAGATACGCTTGCACAGTTTAAAAAAGGTACCTATATTATGGGTAATAGGTAAGGATGAAATGTTAAATAGGACAGTATCTTTGAGATATTTAGGCAAAACAGAACAAGTTTTCTTACCAATTGACAGTGCTATTCAATCATTATTAGAATCGGAGTTAGAAATTTGCAAGTAAAGAAAAATTCTAATATAAGTAAAATAAACCAATATATTACAGCTAAAGAGGTGCGATTAATTGATCAAGACGGTAATATGATTGGAGTTGTATCTATCGAAGAAGCCTTAAAATTTGCAAGAGATGCTGGTCTAGATTTAGTTGAAGTTGCTCATGAGGCCACTCCTTCTGTTTGTAAGATATTGGATTATAGTAAGTATAAATTCGAAATTAAAAAGAAAGCAAATGAGGCAAAGAAAAAGCAAAGAGTTATCACGATAAAAGAATTAAAACTAAGACCTAATATAGGTCCTGGCGATTATGATGTAAAAATGCGTAATGCACGTGGCTTTATTGAAAAAAACAATAAAGTGAAAGTTACATTAAGGTTTGTTGGTAGAGAGTTGTTGCATATAGATGTTGGTATGAAAGTTTTGGAGTGCTTCATAAAAGATACTGAAGATATCGCAAAATTAGAAGTACATCCTAAAAGAGAAGGAAATCAACTCGTAATGATTCTTACTGCAAAATAGATCAAATTTTGTGTATTTAGTTACTTACACAACGATATTTACAACCCTGCCTGGAACTACATATATTGCACTAATGTTAGCTGTATCTAACTTTTTAGCTACAGCGTTAATTGCCAGTTTTTTTAATTCCTCTGCAGCTAAATTACTTGGAACGTCAATTGTAGTCCGCAATTTGCCATTAATTTGCACAGCTATTCTTATCATCTCTCGTACTAGCAGTGCATCATCAATCTGAGGCCAGTTTTGATTGCAAAGCATTCCTTCCCCGCCTATTTTTTGCCATAATTTTTCTGCTAAATGTGGTATAAACGGCTCTATTACCCTAATTAAAATACATATGCCTTCATCTATTACAGATTTTCCTGTACTGACATCTATGTTAGTTATCAAATTTGTCATTTCACGAAACTTAGCAACAGCGCAGTTCAATTGGCAATTTTCTAAGTCATGGGTTAAACTATTTAGGAGTCTATGTAGTTCCTTTCGATATTCCAGCAACTCATCTTGAATGTTACTATTATCATATTTAATGTTGATCGGTTTTAACTGCATAATCAGACGCCATAATTTATTTATATAACGCCAGCTGCCTTCTATTCCCTCATCAGACCACTTCATATCTTTTTCTGGCGGAGTATCAGATAAAACAAACAAGCGTGCTGTATCAGCACCATATCTATTTATTATATAGCTTGGATCAACAATATTTTTTTTTGACTTACTCATCTTTTCAAGTTTTCCAATTTCTACTTTTTCACCTTTTTCAAGTAGTTTTCTTGCCTCTTGTGGAAATAACCAACTACCTTTTTCATTTTTATAAGTAGTATGGCATACCATTCCTTGTGTGATTAAATTTGAAAATGGTTCCTTAATATCTAAATAACCACACTTGCTGAGTGCACGGCAAAAAAATCGCGAATAAAGTAGATGCAAAATTGCATGCTCAACGCCACCAATATAATAATCTACTGGTAAAAAGTAATCACATGCATTTTTATCAATTCCTTTGTCTTTACTACAAAATGCAGCAAAATACCACGATGACTCAAAGAAAGTGTCGAAAGTATCCGTTTCGCGCTCTGCTTTACCACCACATTTAGGACAGTTTACATGCTTCCACGTTGGATGACTTTGTAGCGGATTTCCGCTTGTAAAATCAATATCGGCTGGCAAAGTAACTGGAAGTTCTTCTTCAGGAACTGGTATGGTGCCACAATTCTCACAATAAATTATAGGTATAGGACAACCCCAGTAACGCTGCCTTGATATTCCCCAATCATGTAGACGGTAATTAACTTCTTTTCTACATCTCTCTTCAGATTCAAGTTTTGCAACAATTTCCTTCTTTGCTTTTTCTACTGATAAGCCATTTAAGAAGCCAGAATTAAACATGGTACCATCTATCAAATATGCTTCTTCTTCGATCTCAACTACTGCTGAATCATTTGGACAAACAACTGGAATGACCTCTAAACTATATTTACGTGCAAAATCCAAATCACGTTGATCATGTGCAGGACAGCCAAAAATTGCACCTGTTCCGTATTCCATTAAAACAAAATTGGCAACATAAACTGGCAATTCTTTATCTAACAAAGGATGTTTTACGTTAATTCCAGTATATATGCCTACTTTCTCTGTTTTTTCTAGATTTGTTTTAGATTTATTACAATCCTCAATAAATTTTAAAACTTCTACGTTTGTAATATCTTGTAACATTGGATGCTGAGGAGCAACTGCACAAAAAGATGCACCAAATAAAGTATGAGGACAAGTTGTGAATATCTCTAGCTTCTTATTTGAACATATAATGTCAAAGCTGATGACAAAACCTTCTGAGCGCCCTATCCACTGCTCTTGCATTAATTTTACTTTTTCTGGCCAATTACTCAGTGTTTTAATGCATGCCAGCAAATCATCAGCAAAATCGGTAATCTTTAAAAACCATTGAGAGAGTTTACGTTTTTCAACTATTGCACCTGACCTCCACCCTCTACCATCTACTACCTGTTCGTTAGCTAGAACTGTTTGATCTATAGGATCCCAGTTCACCCAGGCTTCTTTGCGGTAAGCTAAACCTACTTTTAAGAAATCCAAGAAAAATCTTTGTTCATGTTTATAATACTGAGGATCGCAAGTTGAGAGTTCACATTCCCAGTTATAAGATAGTCCAATTGATTTTAACTGCTTCTTCATATTATTTATATTATTTTGTGTCCACATTAAAGGGCTGACATTATTGTCCCGCGCAGCATTTTCAGCTGGTAGGCCAAATGCATCCCAGCCAATAGGATGAAAAACATTAAAACCACGTGCCCTTTTGTAGCGACTAATTACGTCACCTATAGCGTAATTGCGCAGGTGCCCCATGTGTATGTTACCTGAAGGATAAGGAAACATCTCAAGAACATAACATTTTTTTTTGTTATCTGTTGCAGTTACAAAATTCCATTGCTCTTGAAAAAATTTCTCGACGCTTTTAAAGTCATATTCCATAAATAAACACTTAATCAAATATCAAAACAAAAGGATATTATACATTTTTAGTTCTTTTTATCAAATATTTACAAATTAATTAAATATTAAAATTCAATCTCGTGTTAATAGATTAGTATGCTATAATAGTTAATATATTGACATAAATGTAATTTGAGTTGTAAAATACTTTACTTTTTTAATAAGATATTATAAAATAGACACTATAAATATAGAGGTGGTACATGAAGTGGATATTAGAGTTTCTGAGTTTAGCTCTGAATAGAATACGTTCATCCTCTCGTAACATCTTTAACTATGGTGGTCAAAATATTCCTCAGCCGAAAAACGAACCATCCAATCATATCTCTTATAAAAACAATAATCAAAGTATAGGTAAAAATATGCATGCACAACTTCCAATCCACGAGGCAATAAAAAAAAATAGTCGTGAAGGTAAAGAAGCCTTAGAGTTAATTGAAAAAGCTACAACAGATGAAATAAACGCAACAAATGAACTTGGTCAAACACCGCTGCATTTAGCAATTGCAGCAGAATCTTTGGGTGATTTTTTTACCGACTTTATAAATGAGATAATTGATATGCTGATAACAAAAGGAGCTAATGTCAATGCTAAAGATAAAGATGGTGAAACAGCAGTTCATTATATTAGCAGGTGGTTACTCAATGATAGAAGCGATAAAGATGAAAAAGTTAAAAATCTGGTTTTAAGTAATGGTGATAAGGACAAGCAATTAATTTCAAGTTTAAAGCTTTTAATTGATAACAAAAAAGCAGATGTTAATACTAAAAATAACAAAGGTGATACAGCTTTAGATTATATACTAAAGTCTAAAGGATATAATGGATATCAAGCGTGTAATACAATAGAAACTTTGCTTAAGGCTGGTGCACAAATTAAAACTCCAGAGCAGGTATTTAAAGTAATAGATGGTAGTATTTGGCATAGTAGAAATAGTTTAGAAATGGTAAAATTGGCAATATCTGAATTTGATGTAAATTATCAAAACCAAGATGGTAATACAGCTCTTAGTTTAGCATATAAAGAGAAGAAATTTGATGTAGCTAACTTCTTAATTGAAAAAGGTGCAAATCCTGCCACTATTATACCATCAACTGGAAAAAGTTTTATAACTCACGTTATTGAAGATAATCTATTTGATTCATTTCCTTCTTTGAAATTTGATGTTGTACTTGAGAATGGTTTTACGCCTCTGACAACTGCAATAGATTCTGGTAATTATGATTCAGTTAAAAGACTAGTAGAAGAGCACAAAGCGGATGTTAATTCCAGTGATGGGCTTAGAAGAAAAGCAATACACTATGCTGCAGTTAGAGGAAATACTGGAATAATTGAGTATTTACTACAACATGGTGCAGATATCAATAGTTTAGATGGAAATGGAAGTACAGCACTTCATCTTGCTGCAGCTAGAGGAAATACTGGAATAATTGAGTATTTACTACAACGTGGTGCAGATATCAATAGTTTAGATAAAAATGGAAATACAACACTTCATTATGCTGCAGCAAACACGAATGAAAATGAAAATATTGACTTTTTAATCCAAAAAGGAATTGACGTTAATTGTCAAAATGAAAATGGTATAAGACCAATATATGATGCTATAGCAAATAATCATTTTAGTAATTTTCAAACTCTTCTTAATCATGGAGCATCGTTAGAAATGCAAGATTTTGAATGGGTTAAAAAGATTGAACCATTGTTTGTTATAAGTACATTAATGCGTGAGCTTCCAATTGCTCAAAATTTGTTTAAAGATGAGCGTGTTGACCATGATAATATACTGAACCATCGATATGATTATGGCTCTAATGATAGTCAAAGCTCAGGTACAATTTTACACTGGGTAGCGGAAAATAACAGACTTGATACTTTCAAAATACTAAAGCAATATATCAAAGGTGAACATATTAATAACAAACATGGAGAATTTAAATGGACACCACTTCATTCAGCCGTATATTCCAACAATGTTGAGATGGTGAAGAATTTACTTGCAATAGATGCAAATGTTCTGAATATGCGGATGCATTATCCTAATCCTATAAGATATGCTAAAAATGGAGATATAGTACTCATGTTAGTTGAAGCTGGTGCAGATGTTGAAAGCGAGCTAGGTAAGCATTATTTAGCTAGGACTATGATAAAACTTGTTAAAGATGGAGATGCTAAATCATTAGAAAAATTGTTATCACATAAACAATTAAAAAACAAAATAGATGTTAATACTAGAGATAACGACAATATTGCAATCTTAGAATCTGCAGTTTGGAAGGGTGATATAGAGACACTAAAAATATTGGCTAAATATGGGGCTGATGCAAATCTTAAAAGTACTAATAAATATGACAATGGCGAAGTAATTTTACATAACATTGCACAGAAATACAGCAATCCAAAATATCAAGCTGAAAAAAATGATATTAAAGATGTAATGATTTTGCTAATTCTACTTTTCAATGTAGACCCAACTTTAAGGGATAATAACGGCAAACCCTCATTGGATTATCTTGATGATCCAGGTTTAAAAAAGGAGTTAAATAATGTTAAAGAGCTTAGAAGTAATATTGATAAAATAAAAGGCCCTGATGCTACTAAGTTTATATTACAATACTTTGAACAAGACCCTAAAAAACCAATTGCAGATCATATAAAAGATTTATCCAATAATTTTTATGAGTTGATGAATGAGTACAGTTATGAAACTTATTATCCTAATAAAAAATCTAAGATATCTCTTGATGATTGTAAGGTAAAAGGTATAGCAAAAGAAAATAAGGGATGTACAATTTTATAAATTTTTATCCTTAATATCAAGACTACTTTGTTGAAAAAAGAGATATAAAAGTTTGCTAAATTAGGCGTCAAAAGAAAAATACAACCTGGCAGTAATCTATATATTATATTTTTACTGATTCAGTTATATATTGATAAAAAATAGCAACAAAAAAATTATATACCTAGGGTAAGCTATAAGCCGGGTTCTGTTTTTGTGGCTAATTTATCTGTAGTAAGTGTTACCACTTACCTTAAGCAGCCTACCCAGATAAATATGAGGAAAAACATAAAACTTACCTTTATTTAACCCTGGTGTTGATTACTTCAGCCACTACATATTACCATGAGTGCGGTGTGCTCTTACCACTCCTTTTAGTTGATTTGATTTTATCAAACCTACTCTGCTTTTTCTTCCTTTTTACAATAATTGATTCGTAGGGGAGGTAATGATAAAACCTTAGTAATTTATCTGGCTATTAAAATGTTCTGATCCAGTAAATAATCTGATTTACACTACCAATCCAATCTATATCGACAAATTTGATACAAGTTATTGTATAATCATAACCTTAAACAAGGTGCCCATGTTTTCAGTAAGCCTTAAAAATTCTGTTAAGATCTGACTTTTTTTTTCATCAGTAGCATTTTGCATTAATACTTGCATCCTTTCTTTTATACCAAAAGAGTACAAAAACTCTTTTTGAGTTAATATTACAGTACCTATGTTTTTCAAGGAGTCTTGTAAAGCTTTAAAGTTTACATGTGCAGTAATATCTGCGTTTCCCACGTTTTGAAGGAAATTATTATAATTATGTTCTTTAATGGACTGTATTGTGCTTCTATATGGTAAACTTAAGTAACCATAGTCTATTATTAACGCCGATCCTTTGTTCTTTTTAATTCTATCTCCGATTGCCTGTGCTATTTTTATTCCAATTGGGCATGTTTCTATTATTGCATTGTTTTGTAATTCCTCTCTTTGTTCCTTTATCTTTTGCTTTATAACCTCAAGAGTACCATCTTTAACTATAATTCTGTTTTCATACCAATTGCCTTGATCATATACAAATTGATTTATAGGAAGAGAGTCAAAAAATTCATTTGCAATAAGCAGCATTGGTTTTTCTGGCAAAGTATGAATATTTTGATGCCATTGTATTTGAAAGTTTTTTAAGTTTTGTTGCTGAGTGCGTTTCAAGGTTGGACTAATTTCTACTAAGTGTACTGACATAGAATTGTAGAATGCTGTAAATTTCTGTGTAACTCTTAGTATATCATTGATTAATGTTCCTCTGCCTGGCCCAAGTTCAACTAAAATGAAGTCATCATTTATTTTTTCCCATACAATCATAAGCCATATAGCTATTATTTCGCCAAATAATTGACTAATCTCAGGTGCAGTAATAAAATCATTATTCTTACCAAATGGCACCTTTTTCATATAGTATCCATGTTTTTCATGATACAGAGCTATATTCATAAACTCATGTATTGATATAGAATTTTTCTTTTTTATTAAATTTTTTATATACTTATTTATCACGAACATTAATTATTTTATAAATATGACATGGTAAAATAAAACAATAGCTAACTTGTTGCAAATTCTATAATATGTAAAGCAAGTTATTTTTATAAATATAGTGTTGATTTTTAAAATATGGTTAATGAATTTTCATCTGAAACTAAAGGCGCTGTTGATTATAGCAGTTTAAAGAGCAACGCAAATGGTATGCTGTACAGCGAAATGAATTATACCATAGAAAATGGTAATCAAATTGTTAATGCTGATGGTTTGACTCTTCAAGAAGTCTATGATGCGCTTATTATAATATTAGGTGGTGATTTAAACTTAGTGAGGAAAGTATTGCTATATTCTAAAGCTATGGCTGCTTGTGGTGTGCACGTAGCTCAAGAATCAAAGTTGAGTAAACATGATGTTCATGAATTAATAAACAATCTTAGAAATCAATTAATACATACTAAGAAGATTGGATTGTTACATAATATGAACCAGAAGAATATTAAATTAAAGAAAAATAGAGAATCATTGGTAGCAGGTAGATAATATGTCTTCATCGGATTTCATAAAAAAATTTACAGTGCCATGTGATTTTGGTAATCAGAGCTTGCCTTTTACGATATATATAGGTGAACCAAAACCTGATGTCCATCCCGTTTATCATCAAGATGGTTGGTTGGTCAAAGAACGTGGCGGAAGTATTCCAAATAAAGTTAAAAACAGTTTAGAAAAGCTATATAATTTAGCTCAGGAAAATGGTATATCTTTTTCTGACCTTTGTGTTTATGCTTTAACTGTATCAACTCACAGTGATGTAAATCCACAAGATTTAAATAAAAAATAAATTTTATCTATTTAATCAAAGTATTAAATAGCAAAAATAAGAAACATAAGAGATAAATAAAGATGGAACTAAATAATATAGATTGAGCTTGAAATAACCAGAAACAATTGTTATTATGCTTCCACAAAGTGGTACCCAAGCAAATAATACTATTAAACATATAATTATATTTTTCACCATCTTAGGCATAGTAAATTCTTTCTCAATCTTGTGATATTCTAACCGCACAGAAATTATTATTTTTCCTAAATACCAATTAATTATTCCCCCTATACACGATCCTAATGCTGCTAAAATCAGCATAAAAAAATGATTGTAAGTATTAAAATAAAGCATTATTTTAAATACAAATATCTTATTTAAAGGTAAAATCAAAGCTGCAATTAAACTATCGGTAAATAAAAGGTAATAAACTTCTACATTATTCATGATTTAAGACATCAAATAAAAACTATTTTAGTAAAGAATATTCTAGAGGTACAGATATAAAAAAGTTTTCTTGTTTAAGTTGAATATTTAAACTTTTGTATACAACTTTCAATATTATTTTATTTTTTCTGCTTCATATCCGTAGTACTTACATTCTAGAAGAGAGTTTTAATATCATGTCCTATCAATTCTAATGTCAGTATTTGTTATATCATAAACTTCTACTTAAAATATTAGTTGAAATTGATTGAATTTACTGTTAAATATACAACTAATTGTTATTTAATATGTTAATATTGTAATTCTTATGTATACTATGCATATATATATTCTATATACAATGTACATTTTTATATACATAGAGCATATTTATATATATACTTTATGTCTTAAGAATTTGAAAATTTTAATAAATATATAAACGTCTTTTAAATAAAGGAACTATATGAAGAAGATTTTATTGACTGACTCTAATATTCACGAAGTTAAAGTCAAGCTACTAGAGATAATAATGGAAATTATTAAGACAAGAGGATTGAATCAAACAGAAGCAGCCTCTTTTTTGGGAATTGATCAACCAAAAATTTCTCAAATGAAATACAACAGAGTTGAAGGCTTTTCTCTAGAGCGTTTATTATTATTTTTAGTAAAATTACACCACAAGGTAGAATTAGCTATAGATGAATTAGAGATAATGATAAGTAAAACAGATTGATGTGTAAAAATTTCTTGTTATTAACGTCAAAACAGCTTATAGTGAAAGACTATTTATTTATACTATAGTAAAATGGTAGATGTTACAGTTGAAAAGTGTTTATCGTATATTAATAATCGTTTTAAATTAGTTGTTTTAGCAAGTCAAAGGGCTCATGATCTTAATACAGGAGCTGAATCCGTTCTCAAATGTGGAGACAGTAAAAACACTGTAATTGCCTTGCATGAGATTGCAAATAATAAATTAGATAATTATGTATTGTTTAATCTTGTAGTGCATAGATGCAAGAAGAGTGTTGAAGTTATCACTGATGTTAATCAAAAAGGTTTAAGTCAGTTTAATAGCGATATTAGCGAGATAGATAATAACTACTTCACTAATAATAAATCAGACAGTGAAGAAGATGATTTAAATGAAGATTTTTCTTTTGAAGATAATATTAGTATAGATAACGAATCGGATTTATAGAGCACTTTTTACAAATGTTGTAGATGTTATTTGTATAGTTTCTGAGGTTGTGTTTTTCTTAAGCTTACAACATAAATATGGAAGATGATAAATTTGATTTTTCACTGTGGAAGTTTATTATAAAAAGTATAAAACCTCTTACCTGTAATAAAGCTCCTTTTAGTTTTAGTAATCAACAAGCAGTATGTAATAGTACTATCGGTAATTCAGATAAGGTTAAAGCAGAGTCTAATTATATAAAAGAAGACTTAAAATCTTATAACCTCAAATCGTATAGTATTGATTATAATACAAAATTAAAAGTGAATAAAGGTAGGTATTCTCTAGATGATCAATTGGATTTACATGGCTACAGCGTTGATCATGCATACCTAACTTTAACTAATTTTATTACAAAACATTATTACACAGGTAGTAGATGCCTTTTAATCATTACTGGTTGTGGAAAAAAGTTGAATACTGGACTTATAAAAAGCAACTTTGCTAATTGGTTAGATAGTAATAAAATACAACACATGATATTATATTATACACAAGCAACAAAAATGCATGGAGGAAAAGGTGCATTTTACGTACTACTTAAACGAATAAGAAAAAAGACCTGAATAAAAAGATATTAATAAACTATCTCCTATTGCCAAATAGTCTTAATAAGCTTAAAAATATATTAATATAATTGAAATATAAATTAGTTGCACCCATTATAGCCAACTTACTGGTTGCAACTTCTGAACCATCATTAAATTGATAGTATAAGTCTTTTATCCTTTGAGCATCATAAGCAGTCATAAGAGTAAATAATACTACTGTAATTAATGAAATAGCAAACTGAAGAGGATGACTACCTAAAAACAAATTTACTAAAGAAGCAATAATAATACCCACAACACCCATCATTAAAAATGACCCAAATTGTGATAAATCACGCTTTGTGCTATTACCATACAACGCCATTGTTCCAAATAACGTAGCTGTTATAAAAAACACCCTAGCTATACTTTCAGTTGTATAAATCACAAATATGGTAGATATGGATATCCCCATTAATGCTGAAAAAGAAAGAAATATCATAATTATTGACTGAAAGCTAAGTGAATGAAGCTTATAAGACATAACTGATACTAATATAATTGGTAAAAACATCACAAGCCATTGCAGTGGAGTACCATATACTGCTGACATAATACTTTGAGAAGAAGCCACAAAAAATGCGACAACCCCAGTAATACCAAGGGCCATTGCCATATAATTATAAACTTTAACAAGATAACTTCTGAGTCCTGCGCTATAATACACACCTTGTGATCGAATACCTTGCTGATCTTTTATAAACGACATACCATTAAACCTCTAAAGATATATTTTACTATAATATAACAATAAATACTTATCAAATCAATAAGTATATTGATTCAGTGTAAAAATCATATTCATCACACTCCAAGACTGCCTTCTCCTGTTCTCGAAATCTTTGCTCCTTCTAAGCCTTGTGTTTTATTGTTAGAAGCAACACACATATTTAGTATAAATCCTACTAAAAATACCGCTATACCAACTATGCCAAATATTAACCCAAGGGGCAAAGTATCCATATTAAACCCCTTACCTAAGTTGCCAGTATAACTAATTGTATTAGTTACCTCAAGTGACAACAGGACTTTTCTTATTAACATCAATAAGCCCCCAGTAGCTATTAACCAAGCTGCTATTACAGGTTTTTTATTAGATTGACTTGTACTCTCTTCACCATTTATAAGCGACTCTTTATCTGTACCTACTTTTTTATTTGATTTTTGTCCATTGATTGCAATATATAAAAACATTAATGCAGCACCAAAACAAATAACATTAGATATTGTATCAGATATACCTTGAAAATTCATAGCTGAACTGTCAAGTCCAAGTGATTTATTTATATCTGATATTAAATTCCACATACTTAGCACTACTACCAACTCTGTTATTACTATCGCAAAAGATGCAAAAGTATCTAAATAAATAGCAGTTTTTTCAAGTTTGCCATCTTTTTCTGGGACTTCATCTCTTTTATCTTTCTCTAATTCTTGCAGCTCCTTTTTTTTTCTTTTTTGTTTATTATAAATATAAATTAACGCAATTCCACAAGCCAAAGATAATATGCAAAAAGCTAATGCAATGGTCTCAATAGTTTTTCCCAAATACAACGTTTGTTCAGCTTCAAGGTTTAGTACCTCTGATTGCAAAATAGCAAAAGCGATCCATATAGTCATAAATGTAAGTGAAGTACCAACTATCACATACCTTCTACCTTGATTTAGTTTCATTAAACGCAGTATTTCTTGATTTAATTCCTCCTCTTTTAATTTGTCTTTATTGGGCTTCTCATGGGGCTTTATACTCAGATTTGGATTTAGTGCCATATTTTAACCCCCATAAAACTCTATATGCTTAAGTGCCATTAATTCATTATCATACATATATTGATACTTAAACATCTAAACATTAAATTATACCTACTTTCTATTAAATAGTCAATATTTTGTTCATTAAAAATTTTACTTATGAGTGTGACAAAACCCTTTAAGGATATAGTGATAGCCTGACCATATAGTAATAATTGCTGCCAGCCATAAACATACCTGTCCTATATATTCAATGATTATATAGTTATTAATAATTAATGTAACTACTGCTACCATCTGAAAGAATGTTTTAACCTTTCCAATTTTACTAACAGGAATAGTAACATCAGATACGATTAGAAATTCTCTTAATCCTGATATTAAAATTTCCCTGCAAATTATAATTATAGATGGTATTATAGTATAATCATTTATCTTATGTTTATAAATTAGCATAATCATCGTAGACACAACTATGAGCTTATCAGCTATTGGATCAAATAATTTGCCAAATTTTGATTGTACACTCCATGCACGTGCTAGGTAACCGTCAAAAAAATCTGTAACACATGCAAATAAGAATATTGATATTGTTATCCAATGGGCATACTGACTTTCAATATAAAAACTCAATATTATGATAGGTATCGCCAAAATACGAGAAATTGTCAGCAGATTGGGCAGCTTTTGCTTTAAATAGTTTTGTAATATCATCACTATAACAGTTTTGCATTATAAATAAATGATATAAACGAATGCAATGAACTACAAACATTTTTCTTTAAAGATAACTATAATCTATATATTTTAAACAGTTTGCTATAAAGATAAGTAATAGACTATCTATAAGATAGTCTATTACAAAAATCCTAGCCAATAATCTGCACACCATCCTGCAATGAATCATGGTCATATAAGCAAAGCAAATCATCTAACAAAAGTTTGGTTGTCTCTGCATTAGCTGGTTTCCCATTATGATAAAATGGTTTACTCATGTTGTATAGGCCATCTTCTTCCGTGATTATCGTAGCAATATCAAGAATACTGAAGGCCGTATAACGGTTATCAAGCAACTGATTATCAATTATAAATGTTTCTCCAGATACTCTAATATCTGTAGCATTCAACTTTCCTACTTCATTTCCAATGTCATGAGAAATTGGATCATATTCATACACCTTTGCTCTAGATCTGTCACCGTAAGATTCTCCTCGAGCTTTAGATTCAGATGGTTTTATAGTAAATGACGGCAAGCTATCTTCTCTGATGTAATCTTTCAACTGAATTTTTTGTCCATCTATAAAATTACATTTACTGATATCTATAACAGCCTCGTCTTCTTGAGCTCTTGTTGCTATATTACCATCTTGATCACAAAGAGTTAATTTATAATACGGTTTTTGTTCATCACAAGGTAGTACTTTTAAATAAACATTATCCTTTCCTACTTTACGAGCTCCTACTTTATCACCCCTCAAATCATAATACAATTCATCATTTTTAAAAAACCAAGATGATAAATTGATACTACCAACCTTCTCGTCAGATTGTTTTGATTTCACAATTACATCATCCCTGTGATTTCTTATAGCTGCAATGTCTGGTTCGCAGGCATCTCTTTCTTTAATTTCTTCCTCTTTAGCACAATCATTAGTGATTTTAACTCTATATTTGCTTAGCTCATATTCGTTTAAACCTAAGTCTATCCACTGATATTTATTCATAAAATTTACGGTACCACTTAACTGTGCAAACTCTTTGTTTAACTCTGCACCATCTTTTAAGTTGATTTTAATTGCATCATCTGTACTAAAGAGTTTTTGAATGTTGCATCCATGTCTCATAGTATCAATAGATAATACTTCTTGATTTGATCTAATACAGCTCTCAATTTCTGGGTCTTGCTTTACTTCTATTTCTACGCTTTTTTGTTTGTCATGATCCTTTGCTAAAATATTGTTTTCACTAATTGGAGCAGTTGGATCAATTAATTTTAAGCTAAGGTCCATTTTCATATTTTTCAAACCACCAATAGTGTACTGATTTCCTTTATTATCTTGAAGATACTGAAATTTTCCATCATTATCATAATAAATAGATGATCCTAAAACATCTTTGACGGTAATATATGGATTGCCGTTTCTATCACATCGATTTGGAATGATTTTTTTCTCCATTACGACCTCTTACAAAGATTAATTTTTTAATTATAATTAACAATTGTTAATGAAATATAAAATTTCTAAGCAAATAGTTCTCATAGTTAATATTGTATGCAACACATTTTTAGAATATAGCAAAGTAGAAGCTTTAGTTGCATTATTGGCGATATTATTCCAACTTCTTTGCTTATAATATCGAATTTTCTGCTCTTAATACGCTTCAGATAAAGTTCTGCAAGGGTGGATGTGAGGATTATGCTAATAACTTCTTTTGGAATATTTTTTGTTAATGCTAACAGCTTATTGATTTGGTCTATGTGATTTTGTATTGTTTTTACCATACACTCTACTATTTCTTTAAGCGCAAGACTGCTCCTAAAAGAGAGTATATTATGTTTTTTTATCCCTGCTTTTTCTAGAAGTTCTGTAGGTAAGAGAGTTTTACCTTTGCTACTTAGATATTTTTCATTACGCAAATTATTCATCAAGCCCCAAGCAACTCCAGAATGATATATTATCTGATCAAAATCATCACTGCAATTTTTTGTATTCGTAACAGCATAGATCATCTTCATAAAATTTACCGTGGTCCTTGCTGCATTTTCCTCAAGCTCTTCAATGTTCAGATAGTGGTTTTTATAGACTGCCTCTTCGTAACCATCAAGATATTCGTGAAATAGAGTTTGTGGTATATTAGTAGACTTTATAACCACTTCCAACTCCCTTGTAATTTTATCAGTATTTACAAGTTTGTTACCGTAAATCATCTCTATTTTTTCACGCCACCATTTGATGCGTATTAGAGCAGTCATAGCTTCAGTGCTATTATATAATATATTGTTAATCTCTATATTAAATGCAGATAAAACCAAAAAGTAATATCTAACATTGCCGTTAATAAACAAAGCCAAAATGAAATGATCCCTATCATTTTGACGCACGTAGTCAACACAATATGAATCTACAGTATTGTGCATAACTGCTTATCAATAATATAGCTGGAACTATTCTTGTTTATTATCTCTTTTGTTAAAACTCTGCTATTATGATCAAGGTTAAAAATATCGTTAAGAGAGTTAACAGCAATAATATTTGTTGTTGCTGCAAGTGTCTCTTCTGCTACTTTTACTATATCTAAAAAACCTATCTCCGATTTTACAAATGCATTCACAGCAACTTCATTTGCGGCATTTAGTACAACACTATTTACATGAGGAGTACTGGAATGCAACACATTCATGCCTAGTTTTAAAGCAGGAAATTGATTATAATTAGGTTCGAAAAAAGTAAGTTTTTGTTTAGTTAAATCTAATGGTTTATTCACTATGTTCGATCCTTCTTCAGGCCAAAGCAAAGCATATGATATAGGCTTATCCATATCAGGATCAGAAAGCACTACAAAACTATATCCATTTTTGTAAGATACTACACAATGTACCACTGACTCTGGATGTACAATAACACCTAACTGACATGGATCAACTTCAAATAAATTCTGAGCTTCTATCAATTCTAAAGCCTTATTCATCATTGTTGCACTATCAACTGAAATTTTTGTTCCCATTTTCCAAATAGGGTGATTTAATGAACTATTTAATGTTGCATTTTTCATTTGTTCATAAGTTAAATGTAAAAATGGACCACCAGAAGCAGTTAATATAATCTTTTCAAGATTATTACTTTTGCGAAAAATTTGAAAGATGGCATTATGCTCTGAGTCTACTGGAATAATTTTAACTTTGTGTTTCTTTGCTTTTTCAAGCATAAGCTTTCCACCACAAATAATGCTTTCTTTATTTGCTAAAGCTATAATTTTTGTTCCAGATTCTATAATTTTCATTGTTGGTTCAAGGCCAGCAATACCAACTATAGCAACTATAGCGCGATCTACTGCAATAGAAGCTGCCATCATAAGCCCTGCCTTACCTGCTTCAATATTAATTCCTGTACCAGATAAAGATTCTTTTAAATCTTTAAAAAATTTCTCATCAGTAATAACTACATTTTTTGCCTTCATTAGCCGAGCTTGATGAGCTAATAATTCAAAATTAGAATTTGCAGTGAGAACCTCTATATTATATATACTTAAATCTGCTAACAAAAGCTGTACAGTTTTTTTTCCGATACAACCCGTTGAACCTAGAACTGAAACTGTTTGCATTAAAATCTATAAATAAAATTATTTAAACATAAAACTTTACTTTGCGTTTTACAAAGTAAATTTTAACTAATATTTTTTTTAAAAAGAACAATTTTCAAGTTTACTATCTCTAATGAATCTTTCTGCATCAAGTGCAGCCATACATCCTGTGCCAGCCGCAACAACAGCCTGACGGTAAATTTTATCCTGAACATCACCTGCAGCAAACACGCCAGCTTTGCTTGTAGTTGTTGTACCAGGGTTAGTAATTATATAACCAAAATCATCAGTTTTAACTAAATTTTTAAATATACGAGTATTTGGAGTATGACCAATTGCTATGAAAATTCCATCAACTTTTATTTCTTGTAACTCTTCGGTTTTTACAGACTTCAATATTACCCCTGTAACTTTTTTTGGATTCTCTTCCCCAATCATCTCTTCTACTACATGATCCCAAATAATCTTAATTTTTGAGTTACTAAACAATCTCTCTTGCATAACTTTTTCTGCCCTGAGCTCATCACGCTTGTGTATTAGTATGACTTCTTTTGCATGGTGAGTTAAAAATAATGCTTCTTCAGCAGCAGTATTACCGCCGCCAATTACTGCAACATTCTGATCTTTAAAGAAAGCCCCATCACAAGTGGCACAAGCTGAAACTCCATAACCTTTAAATTTTTCTTCACTTTCTATTTCAAGCCACTTAGCTTCAGCTCCTGTTGCAATTATAACTGTATCAGATAAGTAGTTATGGTATACGCCAGAAGCTTTAAATATACTTTCATTGTAGTCTACGCTTTTCACTTCATCTTCTATAATCATTGCACCAACTTCTTTTGCTTGCAATTTCATTTGCTCCATAAGATACGGTCCTTGTACGGCTTTTGCGAATCCAGGATAATTTTCTACATCAGTAGTAATCATTAATTGACCACCTGGCTGCATACCTGCTACAACTATTGGACTTAAATTCGCACGAGCAGCATATATAGCAGCAGTATAACCTGCTGCACCAGAACCTATGATTAAAACTTTCGTTTTATACGAAGCCATATAACTTATAACTCATTGATATGTGAAGTTAAAAAGTCAGCTACTCCCTCACTACTTGCTTGCATACTAGCCTTACCTTCTCTCCAACCAGCAGGACAAACTTCCCCGTGCTTTTCACAATGTTTGATTGCATCAACTATCCTGATCAATTCATCGATGTCACGACCTAAAGATAAATCATAGATAGATAGATGACGTACTCTAAACTTATCATCTATTATAAAAGTTGCACGTAGAGCAATTGAATCATTATGTAATACTCCGTAGTCACGCGATATAGATTTAGTTATATCAGAAATCAGCGGGTAATTGACTTTCCCTATTCCTCCTTCAGTAGTTGGTGTATTGCGCCAACGAGAGTGTGAAAATTTTGAATCTACACTAATTCCCATAACTTCCACACCACGATGAATAAATTCACTGACCTTATTATTAAGTGCTATCAGTTCAGTTGGGCATACAAAAGTGAAGTCCAATGGATAAAAAAAGAGGATAGCATACTTGCCCTTTACGTGGTCACTAAAACAGAAGCTATCAGTCATTTCTCCATTAGCCATTACTGCTGGAGCTGTAAAATCTATAGCTGACTTTGTGACAAGATTCATAAAATACCTACATCAAAAAACTACTTAATTTATATTCACTAATAAATCATTACACAAGCTTTTCCTTATTAAGCCTTAATAAAATTATCATAATAAATATTATATATATATTAATAATTTAAGATATCCGCTTTAATAATAACTCATCAATTAACACTATTTTAAAGTTATATTTAGTTTTTATTATACAGTAATATAAAATATTATATTATCATATTTACAATATAATTAAAATTTTAAGAAAAAGAATGAGTATAAAGAATTATACTAGATTTTATTCTCAGTTGTGTACTATACTTGCTAGGTTTAAATCTTTAAGATTACAGTATAGAGTAGCACTATTAATACTTGCTATCTCCATACTGTGGCTGAGTAGCAGTTTATTCTATAACAACAAAAGCCCCATAGAAGAAGATACTGTAAAAACAGTACAAGTCCAATTGGTAGAATCTAAAGCGCAAAAAAGAACAGTATATTTATTTCTTACTGGCACAACAGATGCGCAGTATTCTATAGATCTCATGCCAAAGGTTAATGGAGAAGTTGTTGATATTTGTGTTTCAGATGGGGACAAAGTGAACAAGGGAGATGTTATCTTAAAATTAAAGGAGTATGACTATCCAGAACAGCACGAGAAAGCCAAAGCTCTTGTTAAGCAACGTGAAGTTGAATATAACGCCTCTGAATCTCTTAATGAGGAAGGTTATATGTCTCAAACTCAAGCAGCAGCAGCTTTTGCAGCTATGCAAAGTGCTAAAGCTGACCTTAAAAGATCACAAATCAATTTAGAAAATACAGTTATAGCAACACCTTTATCTGGCTACATTGATAGGATTACAGTCAGTAAAGGAGATTTGGTAGTTACTAACAAACCCATCGCCACTGTTATCAATTTTGACAGCATTACTATAGTTACATATGTATCAGAAAAAGATATTAAGAAAGTAAAATTAGGAAATATTGCTAAAGTCAATTTAATAAACGGTTATCAGACTGAAGGCAAAGTAAGTTTTATAAGTAGAATAATTCAGCCAACAACTAGAACTTATAGGCTAGAAGTAGCAGTCCCACAAAATAATTATGAAATGTTTGTTACAAAAGGAATGACAGCTGATATTCAATTAGCAATAGATACAATTATTGCACATAAAGTACCTGCTTCAACTTTAATTCTAAATGATGATGGTATTATTGGGGTTAAAATTGTTGATCAAGATAACACTGTTTCATTTTTACCTATTGAAATCATAGATGAAGAAAAAGACGGTATATTGATTTTCGGAATCCCTGAAACTGTAAAGTTAATCACCTCAGGGCATTACTTTGTTAACGCTGGAGATAAAGTGAAATAAGCTAATCTTATAATACGTATAGTGTTAGCAAAAACCAGTTTTTTTATCTATTTATTAAAATGGCAATATATAACCGCCACCTAGAACCCTTTCTCCCAAATATGCAACACAAGCTTGTCCTGGACTGATGCCAAAATAATCATTCTTCAAGATAACAGCAGCCTCACTACTTTCATCAGTAGGATATATTTTTGCCGCACTACCACTATGTGACGACCTCAGTTTTACAGTAACATCTAGTCCTTCACTTGGGATTTGATCTTTCGCTAACCAGTTCAATTCTTTAATGAATAACTTGTTTTGCATTAATGCATCAACAGGGCCAACAATAACTTCTTGATTTTTAGCATCTATTTTTACCACATAAAGTGGCTCGTGATAAGATACGCCAAGCCCTCTTCTTTGTCCTACTGTAAAATTTACTATACCATTATGTTCGCCCAAAACTTTGCCATTTATGTGTATAATTTTACCTTGTGTAATTGATTCTGGTTTAAGCTGGGCAATAGTATTACTATATTTATCAGCAACAAAGCATATATCTTGACTATCAGGTTTTTCGGCAATCTTTAAATTAAAATACCTCGCCAGTTCCCTTACACTACTTTTACAAAAACCACCAAGAGGAAAACGCAAAAACTTTAGTTGTTTGGATGTTGTTGCAAATAAAAAATAGCTTTGATCTTTGCTTTTATCTTTACCAGAATGTAGTTGCACTTCTCCATCTTTTTCTATTCTTCTGATGTAGTGCCCAGTTACTAAGACATCAGCTCCTAAATTTTGTGTCACTGCCAGTAAATCACGAAATTTAACAGTTTGATTACATTTTATGCATGGTATTGGTGTTTCTCCACGCGCATAACTATTAGTAAAATCTTCTATTACTTCTTTTTGAAATACTTCTTTGTAGTTTAAAACATAATGAGGGAAACCAATTATTTCAGCTACCCGCTTTGCATCGTAAATGTCTTGTCCAGCACAACAAGCACCTTTTTTTGTACTGCTGCTGCTATAAAGTTCAAGAGTGATGCCAGTGACTTGGTAGCCTAAATTATGCAATAATGCTGCTACTGTAGAACTATCTACTCCACCAGACATTGCTACTACAACTTTAGTTTGTTGAGGAATTTTATCTACTACTAACGGTTCTACTGCAAATTCATCTATCATTTTAATTTGTTATCAAAACATAAGTTGACATTTTACTATACTTTTTGAATGGTTGTAAATTAATTTTGAACTTGCTTTCAAGTATGTAAGCTATAAGGATACATAAACGTAAGTAGAAGAGAATTACAGAGTTACAATCAGAGCAGTTAAGTAAGAAATATAACCTGAATCCTAAAACGGTCTTAAAATGGAAATTTCTATAGAAGATAAGCCCCCCTGCAAAAGAGCAAAAAAGTAGAAAAACAATAAAAAAGTACATAAAATAGCGATTTTAGCATAGTAAAAATGGGAATGAGTTACGAAAAAGTAGCAAATATGTTTTTAGACATGGTTGAGAACAAAAGAATTTGAAAAAGTCGTGGAAAAAGTCCTGCAAGAGTGGGAAAAGGTAGAAAAGCAGAGCAAAAAGAGGAGAGGATGTTATTAGAACTATTTTTAGTAACATTACTGATGATCGGATTGTTTTTAGGGATCAAAAATATGATGATAGAAAAGAATCATGGATTCCAAGTGATTATTATATCGATGTTTTATGTTTTCTACTCTCACAAATGGATGAAGAACAACAGCTAGAAGCATTTAAAACTATCCTAAGTATACGCTAAAATGTTTATTAGATTGGCCATGGCAAAGTTGCTTTATGGAAACAGCAGAGTATATGTGGGCTCTTATTTCTGAAGAAGATTATAATTGTTTGTTATGGGGCATTGTTAATAATAAAGTTATTACAGGTTATAAAGATTATAATTACCAGGGGCTTTTTAGGGAATTTTGGCAGCAAAGCCCTGTTAATTATAAAAAATATATTATAAATAAATGTGCGTCTAGTGGGCTTTTATTGCCAGATCTATTTAAGGTTGAGGACAAAGAAAATATTTCGTTGATTTTGAAAGATGCAACTGCTTCTGAGAAAGAAAAAATTATTTCTTATGAAGGCAAAGATATCTGTAAGAGCCTAATTTACAGCAACAAATGGGATTTGCTTCAATTTTTTATCAATGAGTGTATATCGTCTAAAGATGTAATGATTAAATTTAAAGAAGAATTTGAGAAGCGTATAAAATGCAATCGCTCACAAGAATATGCAAAAAGAAAAGATGTGTGGGATAAGTTTTTTCAATTGTTAGATAATTCTATTCAGAAGCATGATAGAAAAAGAAGTGTTGAGGAAGATAATCATCCAGCTAAAAAATCTTCTTCTCAGAAAAATATTGAAGAATTTAAGGAAGTTATGACAACTCAGTCTGAAAATCTTGAAGGTTCATTTCAAGAGCTTTCTAACAAGGATGTAAAAGAAGTAATTCGTGGCATGGAAAAAAGTAGGCAACGCCACATAAGAGAGAAGCATTATAGGCTGTCCACTAATCAATTGTCATTACTACGTAAAGAGCGTTCAATAAGTTTAGATCAACCTAAAATGGTAGCAAGTAGTGCAAGTGGGTGGATGACGGATAAAGGTGCTACTGAAAAATCAGAAAGCTCTAATGATATTCAAAGTAATGCTGCAGATTTAAAGTTGCAAAGACAAAAGGACTATGAGGACGATCATATATTAGAAATAGCAGATCAACATTTATCAAAGTATGATGCTCGTAAACGTAATAAATGTAATAGTAAAAATGACTATGGTAGTAGCAAGCAAGAAAAACAAAAATACAAAAGTAAAGAGATAATAAATAATCATGTTACAAATCATAAACAGAGTTCTGATAATCATCAGTCTAGAATAATAAGTAATAAAAAACAGCAATGGTCAGAAGTTATCCATAGCAAACAAAAACAGACTTCTTCTAATGCCTTTACTAATAGTGACAGGAAACAACATCAAATAGGGGAAAGACAGCAATTTAGTAAACAAGCAAATCAAAAACAGCACTTTGGTAATATTTATAGTAGTGTGAGTGATCAATATAGAATGATGATAGGTAATAATAAGTCAAACAACAAATGGCCAAATAAGATCAATAATGAAAGTAATAGTTGAAAGATCTTGTGACTGCAGTACTGGAAGAATGATAGAAAGCGCAAATCAAAAACAGCAGAATTCTCATAGTTTTAAACATGTACCTTTATCACAAGTTACAGCACAAATTGATATACCAAGTACACTATTTGCAGTGAATGTGTTGGCTATGAGTATGACAAATCAAAAATACAACAAACCGCTTCTACCTAAAAAATTCCAAAAAGCATTACGACATGTTAATAAAGCTAAAGCTTTAGAATTAAAAGTTGGAGAAAGAATTGGAGATGCTATATGGTATAGGTAAGTATAAGAGATATGTTAGTAATGACATATAACATGATTCTAAGTGTAAATATATTTACTATAATTTTAGATTATAGCCAATCTATAGAAAGCCTTAACTAAGCGCAGGTTGCATGGGTTTGAAGAAGGTCAATCAAAATAATGTTGAATTGCTATATAATAGAAGAGTAAAAAAGAACCCATTAGCTACAGGAAATAGAAAATCAAAAACTTGCGAGCCTGTTTTACCTAATGTTCAATTTGATAGAAATAATGTATCACCTCAGTTGTTCTGTAACAGCACAAGTTTAATAGATGTAAATAGACCTACAAATAGCCTCAGTAATATTTTTGTTATGAGTGGTAATATTGCTCAAGTTGGGAGCTTTTTATAAACGCACTATTTATATGTAAAATACATTAACATTTATATATCACATGGGCATGTGAAAAATATAAAGATGGAAGTATTGCTGTTTATGGTAAAAGTAAACAATCTCAAATTTATGACTCGAGTAATGTAGCAGAGTGGCTACTTGAGGAATTAAGTGATGTCTATGGAAATAAGATAATCTATTATTATCGTCCTAGTCAGGCAGATACGAATAAACAAAGCGGCGGTAGACTAATTGATCGTATTACTTATGGCTATAACAAAGAACTAAACTATAACCATTTTGAAGTTCAATTTGATTATGGTAAAAACGATTTTGCTAATCCAACTGATAAAAAGTATAACGAACAAAGAGAAGCAATTCTCCGTCTGGATCCATTTACTTCACACACAACAGGTTTTGCTGTAAGAACAGAACTTTTATGCCGAGCAATACGAATTTACCATCGTTCTTATGAACTTGGTACAGAACCTAAGTAGTAAACGGAACATATTTTGATTATGATGAAAAGCCCACTATTACCTATTTAAGAGCTGTTAAGCAAGTTGGTTATTATGAAAGAAATGGTAAGAGATTTAGCAAGACTACACCAACTTTGGTTCTTTCTTACACTCTTTATTATGATCCTCTTTGTAAAATTGGAATTTTCAAACCAAGTGTTAAAAATATCCGTATTACAATACCCATCAAAGGTACCATTATTTGTTTTTTGTTTAGAATACTGCTTTTGAACCAAACTTTAGTGTATAAAATCTCTCTCCACGCTTACAATATCCATAAGCATAGTCTTCTGTATTATTAATGCCTGACTCATCAATATACGCAAGATTTTTCAGGATCTTTTGTTGATATAACTTTTAAGAATTGAGTTCTTCGTTTCTTTCTTTGTATCCATAGGTCTTTTTTTGCGTGTAAATCCAATTTTCTTGAGTGCATGATGAATTGTTCGGAAATTGATATTACCGCAGAGTTTAGCTATTTTTGATAGCTCAGTGTTTTTTAGTAAATTTGGTAACCAGTCGGTAATTTTGTGGTTGTACTTCCCAATTTTTTTGACTCAAAATCCCCTGTTTCTTTACCTGCCATTCATATAATGTTGTTTGTCCTATCTTAAATCTCATAGCTACTTTCTCCTTAATCTATAGCTTATTCCTTCTTTCCTTAAATCATGCTCCTGGCATCCTTATCTCCATACTTAGCCTGTTTGAACTATTATGTGGTATAACATCTATTTATTGGTATTAGAAAAACCTATAAAGTATAATAGATGAAGGAGGTATGGCAAAATAACGTGGATCAAACCTCTACTAGATGTTATGTTCAACTTGATGCTGCGGATTATCAACTTAATGAAGTGATGAGTATATAGTTTGAGCTTACAATAACATCAACTGAGATGGATAACACAAGCACAAGAAATATCAAGTACTTGCAACAATAAGTATGCACAACGATTGAATGCAATCAAAAAGCAATTGATAAATTCTGCACAGTAATATCACAAACCTTAACCTTTTAATTGTAGCTTAGTTAAATAACTTGTTGATCAATCAAGACAGTATTTTTATGTTTTAAAAACATCATCAGTACTGCTGCGGTATTAATCATTATCATAAAGGCAATTGCAATATCTGCTGCGTCCCACAAAAACTTAGCTTTGCATATAGAGCCTATTGGGATAATAATAGTAAATATTATGCTCCATATTTTAAGATAATTTTTATTTCCTGCAAAAACATAACTGATAGTTGACTGTGAGCAGAGAAACCAAGTTAAAATGGTTGTAAAGGAAAAACAAAACATGATAGCCATTATTATATAGTTAATATAATTTGAACTAATGGCTCTCTTAAATGCTAATATACACATGTTTGTGCTTTCTGTATCAGCTGTCCACGCATCAGTTACTAGTAATACTACTGTTGTTATAAACACTATTATTGCAACCAATAGCGGTGATATAATTGTAATTAAGCTTTGTTGCATCTTAAATTGCTCATAGTCTCCATCACTTTTTATTGATGAATGTATAATTCCTTCAAGCCCCAACCCGATATCAGTTGCAAAAATTCCACGCAACGCTCCCACTTGAATAGTATTAAATGTTTCTAGAATAAAACTTCCAATTAAACCTGCTTTTAGGCTGCCAAATGTTAAAAAATTGCTTAGGATCAATTTTAAAGATGGCAAGATATTATGACTAAATTTGTAAAGAACTATTGCAGAAAGGAGAAAATAACTAATGGTCATTACTGGTACTACTCCAGATATTAAAGCTCCGATTTGACCTAGACCAATTGTTGTAGCAATAAAAAAAATAACCATCATAGCAATTCCACCTATAATCATAGGTACATTGATAAGATTAAGCGGCATTGATAATGAATTAATTTGAACTAAATTACCAACAGTTATTGCTGACACAATCATGATAACAAGGAATATAATTGTGACTTTATTGTAACCTAAAGCATCACCTATATAAGTTATTGGGCCTCCTATGTACACTCCATTTTGTTTGATTCTTTTTTCTAAACTAAAATAACAAGTAACATACTTAATTATAGAAGTAACGATAATTATTATTATCATCCATAATACAAACCCAGGTCCTCCTGTTTTTAGTGCTATGGCTGTACCTGATATATTGCCAACACCTAAATTTCCTCCCAGTATTGTAAATAAAGCTCCTATAGATGATAATTTACTACTTTTATCACTACTTTTATTTAACAACGATATTGCTAAAGGCAATTTAAATATTTGCACCCATTTTAGTTTAATTGAAAGGTAGATACTAGTTGTAAGTAACAATAATATTGCAGGTAAAAAAAATATTAGTTTTATTATATTCATTCATATTTTATATTTTCAATACAGAGAATGTATAAAAATATTTACTAAGAGTCAATGACCCATATAATAATATTTTGCCTGCTATTTATATTATTTAACTTACCGGGCTTTTTGTATATTATCTTTAATACAATTAATATTAAGTTTTTTGACTGTACAGTTTTTACTACTTTCTAAACTTTGAGCTAAGTTAGCTTTGACTGCATCTGTAATTTTCTCAATTATATTTTTCTTGCTACCATATATTAGTGCGGGTGGTATAAATTCTTCCAGCTGTTTTAACTCTTCTACATGAACATTATTTTCATTTGCTTTCATCCAATCTAAAAATTCTAAATCTTGAGTATCATTATATTTTACCCAGTATACTGGGTTTATGAACCAAGAGGTATTTGGGATCTTGTTAGGTGCAGGTGCCTTTTCAAGAAACTTTTTAATGTAAAGTTTATTTTTTACTGCATAAACTACAGGATGCTTGTTTTCAATTCTCTTATTATTATCTAATGCCCAAATTATGTAATTATCATATCCAGAAATAACATATTCTTTTAAAGTTTTAAATTCTTGGCTATTTCCAAATTCTTTTAATAGTTTTGCCTGTGCTACTATTTGTTTTGCTAGATCTTCAATTAAGCTTAATTCTTCTTCAGTTTTCAGTAGTGGTTTTTTATAAAATAAAGCCCTATGTATTAGTGATTCTACATATTCACAATTAGTAAATAAATCACAAGCTTTATTTATTTCCTCCTTCAATTTACTATAATTAATGTCATATTTTATGTTTAGATGTTGAATATTTGGGTAAAGCAGATATTTAAATTCGTTTATATAATGAAAATAATGTGTATATTGCAAGTTACCAAATGAAGCACTCATATCGACTTTTGCATATACATTATCTGTTATTTTACTGCCATTTCTATCCTCATATCTAATTTTCATAATACCTATATTAGAACCATGCATATCTCTATATCCTAATAGCATCATAGCAACTATTAGTTTCTCAATACCTTGTACTTCCTCGTTAAGTTTTTGATTTGCATAGTTATTCGATTGTTCATGGATACCTTCAGTATTCTTAATTTCTTTTATTATTTCAATCACAAATTCTTCGTTGAATTCTTCTTTATCAAACCTCTCAAGAATGCTGTTAAGCTGTTTATAAACTATAGCTAATTCTTTAACAGCTGCTATTATTTCATCTATATATTCTTTATAATAACGCTTATAACAACGTAATAGATAGGCTCTTTTGCTATTTATTGCTCCAATGCCATAGTTTAAACTATTGGTAAATAATTTAGATATATATTCCCTGTCATCTTTAAATTTTTCAAATATTTCAGTCAATACGTCTTTAAAAATTGGTAACTTCTTTAATTTTGTATCTTTACCTATATCATCAAATTGTTTAATAATATTGTCAATAAATTCTTCTGATCCTTTTACTTCTTTCTTTATAATATCTAGGTTTAAGATTAAACTATCTACAGTAGTAAAACTATAAGAATAAGATAAATATGCAACTAGTTCTTCTTTATCTGCATTTGCATGAGAAAATTTTTCATATATTAAATCTAAGAGTTTCTCCTGTTTTTTACTATGTATGAATTTATTTAATGTAACAAAATCATTTAACAGTTTTGATTTTAGCTTTAGCTTATCAAAGCCAGATTTATCCGATACTTCTACTAAAGTAAAAGTAGGAGATCTATCATAAAGTAGTGTTTTATATAGGCTACCTGCAATAACTTCTATAAGTGTACTTTTTAAACCTTCGTTCTTTTCTACAAAGCAAGTACCATTATCTATATTATTGCGATAAGTTACAGTTTTTGCTGAGCTAGTTTTAGGGCCAAAGGTTTCTACAAACTCACTATCTGCATGGATTATACGATTATCCATTAAATGCTTGTCTAGAACTTGTTTAACTTCATTTTTTTGTTCCTCTTGCATATATCTTCCATAATATTAATCTTAAGCTACTATATCATATATTTACTAAATTTATAAATTTTTTATTAATTTAAATTAAATACAGTATAAGAAATAGTTTGCTTTAAGTATGTTGATTGATATATTAGCATGTAGCTTTTCTAATAGAGGATAAGTTAATGTATAGGTTGATTAATAGTTTTTTTTTAGTTGTCTGTTTTTTTTTAATATTTTGTGGTAGCAGCCATAATCTTAAGTTTAGCAAAAAATACATTCCTATCTATAATCCTGGAGGGGAGTACTTTTTTAATGATCAAAAGTTTTCAAAGTCATATGAATTATATGATAAACGTCGAGATGCTTTAAGGGAAAAAGCCGCTATAGGTAATTACAACAGTAGTTCTAAAGTAGTACCTAAAAATCAGTCAGTTAATCAGTATAGACCTTCTGGGCCAACAGAAGATATAACTTTTATTGATAATGATGATGCTATGGTTAATAACTATGGTATAGATATTGCGCGTCTAAAAGGTGCAAAATTTATACAGGTTATGGATGATAATGATTATTACCATGATGATCAAAAAAAAGAAAAACAAAGACCTTCTTTTACAACTTTCTCACACAAAATAAAGGCTGAGTTTGATAAAGCAAGTCATGATATTGCATTGAAGATGAAAAATTTGAGTAAGAAAAAATCAACAAACTT
The DNA here is from genome assembly GCA_031546805.1 of Anaplasmataceae bacterium. Lineage (GTDB taxonomy): Bacteria > Pseudomonadota > Alphaproteobacteria > Rickettsiales > Anaplasmataceae > Mesenet. The sequence continues at coordinate 12,631 of JAVBJW010000034.1, read as the reverse complement.
TAATAGGCCTCTTTCAAAATTTGCTCATAATAGGCAAATACTAGAAGACCACGAAGCTGACAACCTGAATGCACTAGACATCATACATAAGGATGAGGATTTAGAACATACAAAGCAGTTATTTCCAGAAGTAAAATTTCGCAATAGATTTAATAATCAAAATAGCATAGTAAATTTTAATAACTACAATAGTACTACGCAATATGAATGTGATTGTTCTAGCAATATTGCTGATATTGAAGAGAAAAGTGATAGGAAAAGTACTGGTTTAAGTAGTATTGAAGATTAATTTTAATGGTTTATATTTAAAAAGGTAAAAATAGGTATGGAGTGGTTTTATGAAGAGTAATTTTTCTTATAAGGAGGATAGCTTTAATTACAATGATGAGTTATATACAATAGTTCCTATTACTAAACATAAGACTTATGATGTTAAAGTTGGCAAAGTTACAATTGGAGGAAATAATCCAGTAGTAGTACAGTCAATGGCACTTGGTGGCTCTGGCGATCTTAAAAAGGATATACAAGAAGTAATAGAGCTTGCGCATGCTGGTTCTGAGCTTGTCCGCATTGCACTTAATTCAGATGAAGCTGCAAAGTCTGTTCCTTATATCAGAGATGCGCTAGTTAAGGAAGGTTTTGATGACAAAATGATAGTAGGATGTGGCCAATATGAATTAGATAGGCTTCTTGTTGACTATCCTGAAGAATCAAAAGCTTTAGGTAAAATCCGTATTAATCCAGGTAACGTTGGCTTTGGTGATAAGCGTGATGCAAAGTTTGAAAGGATAATAGAATATGCAATTAAGTATGATATACCGGTTAGAATTGGAGTAAATTGGGGTAGCCTTGATAAATACTTAGCTTCAGAACTTATGGATCAAAATGCTGCAAGCAAAAATCCTCAATCTTCTGATGTAGTTTTAAGAAAGGCATTAGTGATGTCATCTTTAAACAGTGCAAGGCGTGCAGAGGAAATTGGTCTTAGTCCAGATAAAATAGTCATTTCTTGCAAAGTTAGTAAAGTACAAGATTTAATTTCTGTCTATACTGCACTTAGCAATTTATCTAACTATGCTTTGCATTTAGGTTTAACTGAAGCGGGTGGTGGTAGTAAGGCAATAATAAATACAACAGCAGGTGTTTCTTATCTATTGCAGAATGGAATAGGTGATACTATACGTGCTTCCTTAACACAGCGCACTGGTGAGTCTCGAACCAATGAAGTAAAAGTATGTCAAGAAATATTACAAGCAATAGGCTTACGTCACTTTGAACCACAACTTACTTCTTGTCCAGGATGCGGGCGTACTAACGGTAGTTATTTTCGTGAATTAGCTGAAAAAGTTGATAATTACATGAAAGATCGCATGCCTATATGGAAAGACAAGAATCCTGGTATTGAGTATATGAATGTTGCGGTGATGGGATGTGTAGTCAATGGTCCTGGTGAAAGTAGGCATGCAAATTTAGGCATAAGTCTGCCTGGATATGGTGAAAAACCAGTGACAGCTGTGTATGCTGATGGTAAATATTTTTGCTCTTTAAAAGGTGATAATATTTTTGAGCAATTTACAGGCATTATAGAAGATTATGTGTCAAAGCATTATGCTTATAATTAAATTTAATACTATACTTACCGTTTAATAAAAATAGCATGAACAGTGTCGTAACAAATTTGAAAGCTTAGATGTCAAAGAAGAAAAATTAGTGAGTAAAAGTTACGAAAAATTGTTAATAGACTTCTTTCAAAATTCGCTTATGAGAGGCAAGTGATAGGAATATACGGAACGGAGAACCGGAATGTATTAGATATACATGAGGATTCGAGTACCGGAATGACGAAGCAATTGTACTCAGAAGTAGAATTTTGAAAGAAGTCTGTCTAATGAGTGATCTGGTTTTTAAATTAACATCACACTGGAACGAAATAGAAGAGTCTAGGATAATGAAAAATTATTAACACTTTCTTAAATCTACACCTTTTGATCATTCAATATCTTACCCTATACTATGAGTGTAGATTATTAGGTGGTAACATGCAGATAAATCAAAATTGGATAATTGGTGAAGAAGTAAGATTAGTGATTGAGGCCATTGAAAAATTTGGTGGTGAAGCAAGGTTTGTTGGTGGTTGTGTTCGAGATTATGTTTTACAAAAAAGTGTGCACGATATTGATTTAGCTACTAACTTACTTCCAGAACAAGTAATTAGTGCTTTAAAAGTAAGTAATCTTAGGGTTATTCCTACAGGACTAAAACATGGTACTGTAACAGCTATTTTAAATGGTAAATCATTTGAGATTACAACTTTAAGGCATGATGTAAGGTGTGATGGCAGGCATGCTGAAATAGAATTTACTAATAATTGGCAATCTGATGCTTCAAGGCGTGATTTTACATTTAATGCATTATATGCTGATAAATATGGTAATATATATGATTATTTTGAAGGCCTAGAAGATTTAAAGCAGAGGAGACTAAATTTTATTGGTGACCCTGAATCCAGGATAAAAGAAGATTACTTGCGTATATTAAGAGCATTTCGCTTTCATGTTGATGTATGTGTAGGTAAGTTAGATGGCAAAATACTCAGTGCATGCAATAAGTATGCTGCGATGATAAAAAATTTATCTGGAGAAAGAATAAGGGATGAAATGTTCAAATTACTTTCTTGCAATAATTTAGTACCTACTTTAACTAGCATGCAAGAGTGTAATGTTTTGCAAGAGATTATTCCGGAAAAAGTTTCATGTAATATTTTATCATCTCAAATTTTAAATGGAGTTGATCCACTGGTAAAGTTAGCACTGCTCTTACGCACAATTTCAACCAGTAAAGGAAATATTGGAGAATATATCAGTACTTTTTTACGCTTGTCAAAAAAACAAAAGAAGAAACTAATATTTATGCTTAAAAACAATATTGCAACTACCTTATCGGAGATGGAACAGAAAAAATACATCTGCCTGTTTGGTAGAGAATTATATAGTGATATGATTAGAATTTGCTGTATAGAAGATGGAAAAGCTGATGAGATACAAGAATACATATCATTTGCTAATTCATTTTTGATTCCATATTTTCCTATATCTGGCTCTGACTTACAAGGCATAGGATATAAACCAGGAAAAGATTTAGGTGAAAGCTTAATGATAATTAAAAATCACTGGGAAAATAGCTCTTATGTTTTAACAAAAGATGAATTACTTTTTTACGCTCAGCAGTTACTTCATCAAAAAAAATATAGAACGCCCCAAAGCAAGTAACAAATGTAATATTTATGAAATAGAGAAAAATGGTATAGTGTGGATTTATGAAAAAGGGAATGCTGAAATAGCGAAATTTAATAATAAAAATTGGGAGCATTTTCCAAAGTATATGAAATCGAATTTTCAGCTCACTGAATTTTTAATCTGTGAGGAAAGAAAATGTCAAGTTGAGAGATGGTTAAGGCAAAATTTTGTACAGACATTGTCCACATTACTGCTGCTATGAATTTTTTATTATCTTTTGCACTCCTACCACTATCTCCTTCTTTACAAGGTAAACTGTCCTTTATTCTCTCCTATTGTTCATCTTTCAAATCATATAGCATTGCTTTCCTCATACAAAAGAAGCATTATACCACTATGGCTTTACATTTTGACACTATCAAGAAAAAGCTAATTAAATGTATGGATATCATAGAGAGAAAAAAGGAACTCCGGAAAAAATATAGAGAGATAAGAAAAAATATAAGTGAAGATTATGCAATCTATGCAGCAAACTTAATTTCTAAAACATTTATCAAAAACATAATATTGAAAAAAGATTCCGTAATTGCTGGATATATTCCAAGAGATTTGGAGATAGATGCCATACCGCTTATGCAGAAATTGCAACTCTTAGGTCATAAAATAGTTGTGCCAGTTATAGATAAAGGTAGTGACTACTTGTTATTTCAAGAGTGGAAAATTAATAGCCAAATTGAAAATTATGTGATACCGAATATAGTTATTATGTCACTTATTGCTTTTGGTCAAAATTTAAATAGATTGGGCTTTGGCAACGGTTGGTATGATAGAACCATAAAAAAGCTGCGTATACTTGGTAGTAAGTTCATAGGTATTGCCTATGAAGTTCAATATTGTGAGCAGCTGCCAGTAGAAGATCATGATCAAGTGCTTGATAATGTTATTACTGATAATAATTTCTATTAGGTTCTTGTGGTTCCAATTAATATAATAAATTATTTAGAAACTCATCTAACTCGCGCAAATTATGATTATGCAATTCATATAATACTTGTAATATAGTATTGTTATTTCTGTTGTGTAGTCCTACAAGATAATGTTCTGTGAGTGAAAACGAGTCACAAGTATCCCAGGAAGTATAAGATCCTTTAATTAAGACTTGGAGAGAGTTCAGACCACAATACCTAGCAGCATCTAGAATTCTATTGGCAATTTCATTTTTGGTAACGTTATCCAGAGTAATATCATCACACTCGCCAAGCAAATAGCGTAAATAATCTGCTAATTCTTGAAAAACATTTTGTGTAACTTTAGCTTTCATAGCTTTTTTACAGATTGAGTAGATTGCTTCCGTATAATTTTCTTCTATGGCTATATATAATGGTGATGAAATAGTAATATAACATGTGCCATCAAAATTCAGTACACGATTTTGGGTAAGGATTTCACTCAAAATCTTAGCATTACCTTTTTGTAAAATTTCATTAATAATTTCTATATTTTTGTGTTTAATAACAAAACTCAATGCAGTTTCAGTAAATTCATCTCCGTCTATGTTTTTTATAGTTGAATGTTGTGTTAAAACATCTACAAGGATCTTTGCTTTTTCAGCCTTATTTAAAATAATACTTACGGCTTCTGTATTTTTTTTGTAAAGTGCAGCCTGCAGTGATGTTTGATTAAATTTGTTACCATCTTCCCAAACTCTCTTCTGAGCAAGAACTTCCATAAGAACTCCAGCTTCATAAGCCTTATCCAAAATTATACTACAAAACTGTATTTTGTCTCTTTTTTCAACACAAATAAATAGTAGCGTTCTGCCATCATGGTATTTATAAGTTAATATTTCTTTTAGAATACCATTACCGTGAGCAAAATTTAGAACTTTAGTTACATAAATCTTATCATCAATATTTATGGCATTGTGTAACTTATTGTTAATCTTTTCAAAAATAACCTTACAAACATGATTATACTTAGCCCAATTTATAATCTTATAAGCAGCATTTTCATCATCATTCAAGATATCATCTTGTAGCTTATTTGCTATGTTATACAAAACCTCTGTGAGCAAATTGGATTTTTTGGTAAAATTTAAAACTTTTTTTGCAATAGAGACATTATTATCCTGTATCGCAGAATACAACTCATTAGTTATCGAATCTATCATATTAATACTTGGCCTTGAATAATATTTAAAACCAGGTTAGTAATCTTTTTGTGATTAAGTATGTACAATATTTACAAGTTTATATATTATAAAATTATTTTAAGCAATTTCAAGACAAGTTTTTAAGAAACATAATTTATATCTTTTCTTGACATATAGAGCCAGATGAGTTATAATATAAGTGTGATTTTAAGATCACTATGGCGATAAAAGTACTTTATAATAAGTGTAATGGACCCGAGGGCAGTACTCGGCATCTCCACTGTTTTATGGGGATGAAGTAGGATCGACGTACATAGTAAAAAAAGTGGCCATTGCTCGGGAAGACACCTCCGTAAGAGTTCAAATTTTTAAGTGCAAACGATAACGTTGCAAATGGAGAAGGTGAGTTTGCTGCTGCTGCATAGTGTAGCATAAGTAGACTTGTTATTCGACACGGTTTTAGGGAAAGCACCGGGTAACAGAAGTCTTTCCCTATTTAATTTAAGTAGATGCCTATGAGTCAGGTAGATTATAATAAACTGATTAATATTATGATGTACATGGTCATAAGAGATGCGCTTATTATCATATCACAGAATGAACCTAGCAGTTCTGCTGTCCATATTAGAATATCTTTTTTAACCAATGCAAATGATGTTGTAATACCAGATTACCTAAAGAAGGTATATCCTGATAAAATGCCTATTGTCCTTCAACACCAATTTGATGATCTTAAAGTTGATAATTGTCATTTTAGTATTGTTTTAAGTTTTAATAGCAAAAAAGAAAAAATAATAGTGCCATTTTCATCAATCACTGAATATATCGATGTGAATTCTGGCTTTTCAATGAATTTTAATAAAAGTCAAAGCGCTTTATCGCATGAAGTACAAACATTTCTCAGTCAAAACCATTTTTCAACTACACAAATCAAAAACAAACTAAATACTATAGAGCCAGAAGTTCCCACTACTTCACATGATAATCAAATCAAAGATAATACGAATAATATTATTTATATAAATGAGTTTTTTAAAGGTAGTTAATAGACCATCGATAATGTTTTTACAATAGGCCTCTTTCGAAATTCGTATTTACAGCACCTTTTTTTTAAGCATGGTCATGTTCTTAGTTATGCAGTAGGTTTGTTGAAAGATAAGTATATAGTACTATTTTATATGCCATTTATTAATAGTTTATTGCAATATGCGTAAAAAGTAATTAACATTAATAGATTGTATTGGATAAAGTTTGTAGATGTGAAGAATTCAATGTGGGGTGGAAGGTTTACTTCAGGTCCAAGTGAAATAATGAAAAAGATTAATGCTTCTATAGACTATGATAAAAATCTCTATGAGCAAGATATAAGAGCTTCAATTGTTCATTGCTTAATGCTTGCTAAACAAAACATTCTTACTGAAGAAGAAAAAGATAAAATTATTGATGGGTTAAATAAAATATTAGAGCAAATTACTAAAGGAGAATTTATATTTAACACTGACCTTGAAGATATACACATGAATATTGAATATAATTTGCATGGATTAATAGGGGAGGGCGCTGGTAAACTTCACACAGCAAGATCAAGAAATGATCAAGTTGCAACGGATTTCAAATTATGGATACGTGATTCGATAGATCAATTAAATATTAAACTAAAAGATTTACAATTAACGATGATTAATCTTGCACAGGAAAATTATGATATGATAATGCCGGGTTTTACACATCTACAGATCGCTCAACCAATAACTTTTGGTCATCATATTATGGCATATTTTGCAATGTTAAAACGTGATCGTTTAAGATTTCAAGATACAAGAAAAAGACTAAATGAATGTCCATTGGGATCAGCAGCACTAGCTGGCACATCTTTTCCAATAGATCGTCATTTTACAGCAACAGAGCTTAAGTTTGATTTGCCAACAGAAAATTCTCTAGATTCAGTTGCAGATAGAGACTATGCGATAGAATTTCTATCTACTGCTTCAATATGTATAATGCACTTGTCACGTTTAGCTGAAGAAATTATTCTTTGGTGTAGCCAAGGTTTTAGATTTGTAGAGCTCTCTGATAAAATGACAACTGGAAGTTCTATTATGCCACAAAAACGTAACCCTGATGCTGCAGAGCTCATCAGAGCAAAAACAGGGCGAATTTTTTCTGCATTGAATAACCTATTAGTAATAATGAAAGGATTACCGCTTGCTTATAGCAAGGATATGCAAGAAGATAAAGAACCTGTTTTTTCTGCAGCAAAAGATCTGAATTTATCTATAGACGCGATGAATGCGATGTTAAACGGTATTAAGATTAATAAAGATAATATGTATAGAGCAGCAGAATTAGGTTTTTCAACAGCTACCGATGTGGCAGATTGGTTAGTCAAAAACTTAAATATTCCTTTCCGACGCTCTCATGAAATTACTGGACAAATAGTGAAGCTCGCTGAAGACAAAAAATGTAAATTACAAGAGCTCGATTTAACAGAGCTTCAAGAAGTAGAAGTAAACATTACAAGTGACATTTTTTCAGTAATGTCAGTTGATAATTCTGTTGAAAACAAAACTAGCTATGGTGGGACTTCTCCACAGCAAGTATTGGATATGATAAAAAAAGCAAAATTAAATTTAGAAGGTAGTGATGATCAAAAAATATCTGGATAATCCACTATTTATTATACCACCTGAGATTGCACATGCTTTAACAATCATTGCATTAAAAACTAATGTTTTTGATGAAACTGTAGAGCTTCCGAAAATTTTGAGTATTAAATTTTTTAATAATACTCTTAGAACTCCTCTTGGTCTTGCAGCAGGTTTTGATAAAAATGCAGAGATAATTAAACCTATGTTATCTTTAGGATTTGGCTTTGCTGAAGTTGGCACAATTACTAAAAAACCACAGTATGGTAATAAAAAGCCAAGAGTTTTTCGTTTTGTAGAAGATAAGGCAATAATTAATAACCTTGGTTTTAACAATAAGGGAGTTAATTACCTAATGAAACAGATAGATACAAAAGAAATAAATTCTTGTGTTTTTGGTATCAACATAGGTAGAAATAGTGATGCAAAAGACCAAATAAGTGACTATGTGGACTTAATAAAAACTATATATGGGTTTAGTAACTATATTACACTAAATATTTCTTCTCCAAATACTCCTAATTTACGAAATTTGCATAACAAAGAACAATTATCTAGCTTATTACACGCTGTTGTTAACACACGCAAATCTCTTGATTATGCGCAGTCTATACCAATAATGCTTAAAATCTCTCCTGATATAGACCAAAAAACCAAAGAAGATATAGCTGAACTAATACTTCAGTATAAAATTGATGGTTTAATTATTAGTAATACAACTATAGGATGCAGAAATGATCTGCAAAACCTAACTAGAGAGGGAGGATTAAGCGGCAGGCCTTTATTTAAACTTTCAACACAAGTCTTAAGTGACATGTATAAATTAACAGAAGGCAAGGTGTTATTGATCGGATCTGGAGGAATAAGTAGTGGAATGGATGCATACGAAAAGATAAAAGCTGGAGCATCACTTGTGCAACTATACACTGCTATTGTATATTACGGATTTAAGATAATAAATAAAATTAACTTAGAACTTGCGGAGCTATTAGAAAAAGATGGATTTTATAGCGTTAGCCAAGCAGTAGGTTGTATACATAAATGATATTTTGAAAAATTAACAAAAATCAGTGGCTTGTAAGCCAGAGGAATCTAAAAATTATTTCTGACAGAAATAGAGTTCAGCTTGAGATTCAATTTAATTTTTACTATTTGTAATTTAGTATTACTATCATTTATTTTCCATAATATATATTATGTAATAATGATTTGATATCTAAATCTACTTTTTTCACAAACATCATCCTATTCTTTTATAAGATATATTTTCTACTAGGCCCTGTGGACAAAATTTCATTTAAGGCAAATAAGAGCTGCTAAGAAGTTTAAAAAGCCGATATAAACTTCTGCAGTCTTGTCGAATCTAGAAAAAATCCGTCTAAAATTCTTTATTTTACCGAAAAAACACTCTATTAGGTGTTGCTTCTTATAAAAAGCGTGAAAACAAACCAATATAGTGCCAAATAATTAATAAGATTATAGAATTGAACTTTAAATATACAGCTACTTGTATGCTATAAACTTAACGATGTTTATATGCTAAATATAGATAAGTTATGCTGCTTATAGGTATTGTAAAGATATATATCAATCCAATTATTGGTAGTGTAATCCATGGTTTAGTTATAAAGAAAATTATGAATATGCCAAGAATCAATATAAATATGTAAGATAAACTTTTTGGTATATATAAGTGCTTAGCAGAGAAAGTTGATATATTACTGACCAAAAGAAAAGCTATTACTGAACAATATATAGCTATGTTATTTTTGGTAAGGAATTTTTCTATAATAAAAATGTGTTCACTCTCATAAAGTTGAAAAGTTATCATAACAGGTAAAAGCAATAGCAATGCACCCAAAGGTGCAGGCACACCAGAAAAAAAGAAATTTTGCCATGGAAGCTTTTCTTCATTTAATGAAATATTAAAGCGTGCAAGTCTTATGGACATACAAATTACATATACCATAACAAGCATCCATCCAATAACTTTTACTTCTTTGAGTACCCAAAAATAAAGTAAAAATGCCGGTGCTACGCCAAAACTGAGAAAATCAGCAAAAGAATCAAGCTCAGCACCAAAACTACTAGTAGATCTAAATAAGCGGGCTATTCTACCATCTATCCCGTCAATAATTGCGGCAACAATTATAAAGATGACAGAAAATTCCCATTGTCCTCTAAATGTAAATTTTATTGCAGTAAGTCCACAACATAATCCCAATAAAGTTATAATATTAGGAAACAACCTAGTAATTGGTAAAAACTTTTCGCTCATATTACATAATATTAAAACTTAGCTTTTTTTGAGAATTATCCTTCAAATTTGCTATTACAGTCTCGCCACCTATTACAGTTTGGCCTTCTACTACATTCAACTTAATACTACGTTGAAAATATATATTAACACGACTGCCAAACCTTATTATCCCAAATCTTTCACCTGCGTTAACTAGCTGTCCAACTTTTAAATTACAAACTATACGACGGGCAATTAATCCTGCTATTTGATCAACAATGACTTCCTTGCCATCTTTACAGGTGATTGAAATTACTTGCTTTTCGTTTTCATAACGTGATTTATCCATCATTGCAGAAAAAAACTTCCCTTTTTTATACACCATATTCTTAATTGTACCAGAGATTGGTATTCGATTTACATGAACGTCCATCACACTCAAAAATATGCTAACACATGTAAGTTGTTCTTGTTCGCTGCCTTGTTCTGAATCTAAATAAGGGTGATCAACTTCTGTAATTTTATCCACTATACCATCTGCTGGACTGAGTATTAGATTCTCATCACTTAATATTACTCTTGCTGGATCGCGAAAAAAGTAAATGCACATTAAAGTTAGAAACAAAAAAGTTATTCCCGTTCCCCATGCAATAGCAAATGCTATACAAGATATAATAAAAGAGATTGCTATGAAAATATAACCTTCTCTGTTTATATTAGGTATAAAGCTGCACATCTATATAACTCCATTATAAATATTAAAGTTACCATCAATAATAAATTATGAAAAGCGTTTTTATGTAAAACTGCGTAGTATAAAACTATACTATAGAAAAAGGAGTTATTGAATTAGTATCTCCATTTTCTGTACTTGTTTTAATAACATAAGTACTACCCTCGATATTTTTAGCAAATCTTATATGGCTGTAGTTTAGAGCACCTATGCAGTGTCGACATATATTTTAGCAAGAGATAGATTCTATGAAGGTGAACGAATGATAAGAAAGAAATCGCCAATTTATCGTTACGAAAATGCTTGAGTTTATTAAATCAATGGTGTTCAACAAACTGTGTCAAACCGCATTTTTAACTCAACTGAATTTTCAATCTGTTAGGAAAGAAAATATCAAGCTGAGAAAGCCCAATTTGGTATAGCCATAGTCCAATTTCTGTTATATTTTTTTATAGTACAATTTAATTGAGTCTTCAAATGGATCATAAAGCGTCTTTAAGTTTGGAATAGCTCTGTTAAAGAAGTTGCTCAAAGTAAAAATATAGTATATAATTTATAGTTAATTTCTTATCATTTTGTTTTTATGTCTATTTCTAAGTTTCTAGATCCTAGAAATGATTTATGTTTCAAGAAAATCTTTGGCTCTGAAAAGAATAAAAATATCCTTATTCACTTCCTTAATGATATTTTAGGATTTACTGATACAAATGCAATACAAGAAGTTGAGTTTTTAAGTACTATTTTAGACCCTGAGATTGCTTCTGATAAACAAAGTATTGTTGATGTTCTTTGCAAGGATTCTAACGGCATTAGATACGTCATCGAAATGCAGCTTGCTCGCGATAAAGGTTTTGAAAAACGTGCTCAACTATATGCTGCTAAGGCTTATTCAAGACAAGCTGATAAATCTGGTAAGTATATTGATTTAAAGAAGGTTTACTTCATAGCTATTTCTAATTGTAACTTGTTTCCTCAAGAAATTGATTATATATCTACTCATAATATACGTGATATCAAAACCAATGGACATTACTTAAAAGATTTTCAATTTATCTTTATTGAGCTACCTAAATTTCCTAAAAGTGAAGTAGAGCAACTAGAAAATATAGTAGAGCGTTGGTGCTTTTTCTTTAAGTACGCAGAAGATACTACAGATGAAGATCTAAAAAAAATTGCAGAACAAGCACCAATAATCAAGCAAGCTTATGATGAATTAGATAGATTTAACTGGGATAAAAAAGATCTTGTTGCTTATGAAGAAAGAATTATGGATCTTCACAAAGAAGAGGCCATCTTAGAACAAAAGCTTGATGATGCTACTGAAAAAGGCATCCAAATCGGCACTGAAAAAGGGAAAATTGAAGGCAAAATTGAAGTAGCAAGAAACCTACTTAAAGCTGGTGTATCTATTGATGTTATAGCTGCAACAACTAATCTTTCTCTTAATAACTTAAAGCAGCTACAGGAAATAGAACAATAACAAAGTCTTACCTCCGCTCAAAAAGCTTTTCGATGTCAGAAAGTTTCATTTCTATGTAGGTTGGTCTTCCATGGTTACATTGACTAGAAAAAGGTGTTTCTTCCATTTGCCTAAGTATGGCATTCATTTCCTCAAATTTTAATTTT
>JAVBJW010000048.1:0-10002 GCA_031546805.1 Anaplasmataceae bacterium | reverse complement strand
AGTTGTTTTCTTTTTATCTGAGTATGATTTCTTCCGTTTTTTACTGTCTTTTGGCCGCTGTGTCGGTGATTCTGTCACATCTACCAAAATATTTTTTCTGGTTTTGTGATCGTGATTTTTTTCGCTAACCATTTTTTTCTGTAACCGGCAAATATTTGAATTGTGTAAATTAAATAAGTAGCCCAAAAATGGATGCGTTATATACGTTCGGTAGTATATTAGCACACATAAAATTTTGTCTTCTAACGTTTTAATGTGAGATTTTCTTCCATAGCTGTTTTTCCACTTTCCACACTCTGACCTCGCTTTTTCTACTATTTCTTGAAATTCGATTTCTTTTAAGCCTGTCAGTTGTCTCAAAATGTATTTGCTATTTTTTCGTAACTGATTCCCATTTTTACTCTGCTAAAATTTCCATTCTACATCATGTTTTTTATCTCTTCTCTATCTTTTGAATTGGGGGCTTTTGTTTCTCGAAATTCTTTTTGCATAACAAATGGCAATCCATCTATATACGATATCCAGGTATTTTTTGCTTGTCCACGAAACCATTGCAAAAGCAATACTAAATACCACAAAATTCGTGCTTTTAAAGCAATAAATCTGGTATACGATGGCAGTTTTGGAAATTCTGATTTGTACAGAGGAAATAAATAAAAAGATTTAAAGTTTTTATATAGTTACATTATAGTAATCCAATAAATATTTCTTGCGTTCTTGAGGGTTTCTTGACGTTTGATAGTCTGCAAGTCAATAGTTTTACAAAAATCATCCACAAGGCAACTGTTATATTTTTATTCATTGGCAACCTCTTATAATTTTCAAATGTTTTCAGAGTTTACCCTACCACTTCCAGCTTTTTCTAATACTTGGTTGGGGTTTAAAGATCTTTTTTTTCGTAAACCCAATGTTCTTGCTGGCACGATGAATAGTTTGTTTATTGATTTGCCCATCCTATAGTTCAGCTATCTCTGTCTGATTAGTGTTTTTTCGCAAATTCAGTAAACAGTCAATAATTTTATGATTATATTTTACGGCTTTTTCTACATCCTGTTTCTTTACCTGCCATTCATATAATGTTGTTTGTCTTATCTTAAATCTTTTCTCTACATCTGCTCTACTTTCTCTCTCATCTAAGCTTCAATCAGCGTTACGACAGATCGTTCAGCTGGAGGCTTTAATTCAAACTCATCCAATTAACCTCCAAGTACATGACAAGCTTACTAATCAATAAAAATGGATGATAGAGCAAAAATATATTCTACAAACTTTTCTGTATTTTTTCTTCAAAACAATTCCAAAGAGTCTCTTGAAGAGATAAATTATACAATTTATTCACTTCAGCTATTCCTGTGGGAGAAGTAATGTTAATTTCTAATAGGAAATTATCTATTATATCTATTGCAGTAAATAATAAACCCCTATTTTTAAGCTCTGGTCCCACTGCAGCACATATATCGTGATCTCTATCATTTAATTCTACATTACTCACACTTGCACCAAGACACATATTTGTTCTTATTTCTTTACTTGAGTTTGGAACACGCTTCATTGCTCCAATTGGCTTACCATCGAGCAATAGAATTCTTTTATCTTTACTTATATTATTACAAAATAACTGTGCAATAACAGGACATTTGTATTTTTCAATCATAAGTTGTGATATAATTTCAATATTTATATTATTGTCATTTATTCTCAATACATCATTTCCACCATAACTATATAGAGGTTTTAAAATTATATCTTGATACTCAGAATAAAAATTCTCGATAGCTACTAAATCCTCCGTTATGAGAGTTGGTAAAGTAAACTCAGGAAAATATGATATTAATAATTTCTCTGGGCAATTTCTTATTTCTATGGGATTGTTTATGACTAATGCATTCACCTTCTCTAAGATATAAGTTGAAGTGATATAACGCATATTAAAAGGTGGATTTTGTCTTATAAACACAACATCCATTTCATTCAGAGAGATGACCTTGTTTGCAGAAAAATTGAACTTCAAATCATCAACGGTGACTATTTTAGCTGATGCAATTGGATCGTTATTTTTAAGAGATAGCTTGTCCGGTGTATAAAAAAACGTTAAGTACCCTCTTTTTTGGGCCTCTTTCATAAGTATAACAGTAGTATCATTATGAAAATTCACATGTTCATCCATTTGAAATGCAATCTTAAGTGACATATTTTACCCTAATTATCTCGAAATCTTACATAGCTAATAACTTGTTTCACTCCTTTAATTCCTCGAGCGGTTGCAATAACCTCATTTAACTCTTTGCTGTTTTGAGCTATTCCCATCAAGTAAACTATGTTATCTACTGTGTTGACGCTATAGTTTACTGATTTTATGTTTTTTCTTGCTAAAATTTTTGCTTTAATTTCTGCTGTAATTAAGCTATCTTTAGTAACATCAGCAATAGAAGAATTATCAGTTAGCTTAATGTTTATTTTATTGATAACTTCTTTTACTCCCCTTTGACCCCAAGCAGCCTTTTCTGCTATAATTTGTTTTTCGCTTGAATCTACATTTCCTAGTAACAATACTCTCCCTTCATTTACTTTTACTTTGACAGATGAGAAGAGATTATAATTTAAGAGCTCTTTATTTATCCTAATCATAATTGTAGCATCATCTATAGTAGTGCCTAAAGACTTATCTTGCATGCTAACTGCAGTTGCTGTGGAAAAAGCAGTGCCAATTAACATAGGAATGCACCCGTTTTGGCTTATTATTAAAGCAGCCAATAGTAGATTAATAATTACTTTCATTATCACTTAATTAAAAAAATAACTTAAGAATATAGTATACTTAAATATTAAGCTATAGTCTAACATTAGGTAAATTTAAACTTTGTTGCTAAAATCAAAGAATGCTTATATCATATAAACTAAAATATAACTCATTTGATAAGATGCGGATATGGCGAAATTGGTAGACGCGCCAGGTTTAGGTCCTGGTAAGATAAAACTTATGGGGGTTCAAGTCCCTCTATCCGCACTTGGCTCGGCGTTATAGCTACATAGTGCTATAAGCTTGTTGGATAAAGCATGCACTTAATTGCTTTATTCTAAATTTTTACCACCTAAAATATGCATATGAAAGTGTGGTATTATCTGCCCTCCATCTCTGCCATGATTGGTAATTAGTCTATATCCTGTTGTATCTAAATTATATTCATGTGTAATTTTTTTAACTACTTGGAAAAAATGTAGAACATCAGTTGATAACGATATAAAATCATCAAAGGAAGTAAAATTATCTTTTGGTATTACTAAGATATGTACAGAAGCTTCTGGATGTACGTCATGAAAAGCAAGAACCGTATCGTCTTCATATACTTTCTTGCACGGCAGCTCCAATCTCAGTATTTTAGCAAAAACATTGTTGTTGTCATAAACCACAACTTCCTATCCTCTATTTCTAATGCTATCATTTCTTTGGATAGATGAAGGTAGTTGCTTAGCGCTAGAGTTTTTAGATGTTGAGTTTAAAGACACATCACTTAAATCCTCACTAATTTCTATAACCTGATTCTTTATATTATTATCCATAACATTAAGATTAGTAGATATTTCTGATTTAAAAGATTGGTGACGCGATACTAGCTCACCTTGCCGCTCATGGGGTTCCGTTTGTACTTGTGAAAAACTAATGACATTAGTAGCACTAGGAAATTCTGGAGGAATAGTTAAAGAAAATTGACTACTTGGCATTTGACTATCCATTTGCTCCTCCGGTTTAGTATTTTGTGTTTGCTCTCCACTTAAATCTTTATCTAAGTTATGACCTTTTTCTATCACTTCTCCATCACTCTCAACATTTTCTTCCCCTCCTTTTTGATTTGGATCTTGAAATACCTGAGCAGGTTTAGTATTTTGTATTTGCCATAAAAGCTCTTCACTTAAATCTTGTTTTTCAGAATTTTTATCTAAGTTATTACCTTCTTCTATCACTTCTTCATCACTCTCAACGTTTTCTTCCATTTCTTTTTGATTTGGATTTTGAAATACCTGAACAGGTTCTTGTGATGATTCAGGTTTTTGTTTTGCAAATGGCTCGTCACTACTAATGGCTTGGTTGTTAGCGCCATCATATAATCTTTTTGCAGCAGTTTCTACCATTTCTGAATCACTTAAACCCAGCCACTCAAAATACTGTTTCATTTCATCTTCAATTTGTTCAAATGTTTTATTACTAACATCTATTTCAATTACTATTTTGTTCTTAAGGCTTCCTGGGCTTACAGGTACTATCTTAATTGAGCCGTTTTTCTCTTTAAGAAGTTCGTATAATTTAATCAGATTATCGTAAGCCTCTTGCTCATCATTAGATAGTTTCTTCTTATCACTGCTTGCAGGTATAAAATTCTCGTTTTTTTTATCATCTTCACTGCTTTCAAGCCATGCTTCAAACTGTTTCGTGCTTCTGTCATGTAATTTATACTCTGGTACACCTATTATTACATCTTTTTCATGCCCTTTCTTTTTTGTTATAGAACTAAAACTAACACCATAGTCTTGTTCAGTGCTTTTGTGTTCTTTGAGGTCAAAAGTGACATCAGGGTTACCAAGAGGAATCTTAGGTCTGATATCTTTTTTCCATATTTCAAATGGACTACTTGTTAGAAGATATTTTGATCTTTTTAATACACTAGTTATTGCTCCTTTAGAGAAATCTATAACTTTTCCTACTATAGTTCTTTTTTCAGTTGCCATCTCATACCCCTTTATCTTTACTATGCTGTTAATTATATAATTATAGTAAAATAAACTTAAATTGCTATAAAAAATCAATTATATAAAAATCAATGCTATTTTGCAATGATTAGTTAAAAAATTATATAGTTTCTTTTATTAATAATAGATTAACAATGACTTTAATCACAGAGAAAAAAGCAACTCCAGTAATGCAACAATATCTTGCTCTCAAAGAAGAGTATAAAGATTATTTGTTGTTTTACAGATTGGGAGATTTTTATGAATTATTCTTTGATGATGCCATAAAGGCTGCAAAAATTCTAAACATAATACTAACTAAGCGTGGTTGTTATAACGGCCAAAAAATACCAATGTGTGGAGTACCAGCACATAGCAGTGAATCGTACTTACATAAACTAATAGACTCAGGATTTAAAGTTGCAATTTGTGATCAATTGGAAACAGCAGAGGAAGCAAGAAAACGTGGATATAAATCCGTAGTAAAACGCGATGTAGTACGAATAGTGACGCCAGGAACTATCATTGAAGATGCGCTCTTAGAAGACAAAAGCTCTAATTATTTAGCATGTATAGTAAATGATAAGGAAAAATACGCTATTGCTTGGCTCGACATCTCAACAGGTGAGTTTTTTTACTCGTCTACAGATTTAAATAGTTTAAATAGTGATTTGCTTCGTATCTTACCTAGAGAGCTGCTCATATCTGATGAAATGCTAGATAATGAAGAAATAAAATCTATTTTAAAAAATTATAAATTATCTTTAACAGAACACGCTACAAGTTTTTTTGAACATAATAGGGCAAACAAAACCTTACTAGAGTTTTATAATTTACAATCATTAGAAACTTTAGGCAACTTTACTAGGGTAGAGGTTATAGTATGTGGATCGATATTGGAATATGTTAAAATCACACAAAAAGGAAAATTGCCAAGATTAGAGTATCCAAAACCGTTTGAACAACAGAAATTCATGTTGATTGATGTTTCTGCAAGAAAAAGCCTTGAATTATTTGCAACTCAGTTTGGTGAAAAAAAAGGATCTCTGCTAGGGGCGATTGATTATACTATTACTGCATCTGGAGGTCGTCTACTTAAGCAAACTTTATCATCACCTTTTATTCGTCCTGAAATTATCAACTTAAGGTTAAATACTGTAGAATTTTTTGTTAGCAATCATTCTCTACGCAGAAAAACAAGAGAAATACTAAAAAATATTCCTGATATAGAAAGAGGATTATCGCGTTTAATGCTGGGACGAGGCTCACCAAAAGATATGTATTTACTTAAAGTTAGTCTTGATAATGTTTTAAAATTATTACAGATTTTGTCTTCCGTAGAGGAATATGGAGTCAAACTCATTCATAATAATTTAGGTGAACATAAAAGTTTATTTAATATACTAGATGAAGCACTAATTGAAAATAATATCAGTAATATTAAGGATGGTGGCTTTATTAAGCCTGAATATGAATCAGAGTTGGCTGAGCTGCTTCATATTCAAAATAACAGTAATCAGCTGCTTAATAGGCTTCGTGATTCTTACCGCAACTTGACTAAAATTGGAACTTTGAGAATATCATATAATAATATTATAGGTTACTATGTTGAAGTTTCAGCAAATCACAAGATAGATTTAGATATATTTATTCACAGACAGAGCTTGGCAAATAATGTTCGCTATACTACAGCTGAATTAAAAGAACTAGAAAATAAAATAATTACAGCACGCGATGCAGCGATAAACTTAGAGATTAAAATTTTTGGTCAGTTGTGTAGTAAGATTGCCAAAGAATCTAAGCAAATAGCACTTGCTGCCCATGCAGTTGCAGAACTAGATGTAATCACAGCGTTTGCAGAGCTTGCTGTACAAAATAATTACGTAAAACCAATAATTGATGATAGTCATGAATTTGATATTATAAAGGGCCGCCATCCTGTAGTTGAAATAAATAATAGATTTGTGGCAAATGACATTAATTTATCAGATTCACAGCGTATTTATTTAGTCACTGGTCCAAATATGGCTGGAAAAAGTACTTTTTTGAGACAGAATGCTTTGATTGCAATTTTAGCACATATGGGTTCTTTTGTGCCTGTAGAGTATGCGCATATAGGGATCGTTGATAAGATATTTAGCAGAGTTGGGGCATCTGATAATATTACTGTTGGTTATTCTACTTTTATGGTAGAGATGATTGAAACAGCATCAATAATTAACCAGGCCACAGATCGTTCCTTAGTTATATTAGATGAAGTTGGTAGAGGTACTGGAATTTATGATGGACTTTCAATAGCACAAGCAGTACTGGAGCATATACATAATATTAATAGATGTCGTGCTATTTTTGCAACTCATTACCACGAATTGTCTAAAGTGAGTGATTATTTAAGCCACTTAAAGTGTTTTTGTGTAAGAGTAAAAGAATGGGATAACAAGATCATTTTCCTGCATGAAGTAGTAGAAGGAGTAGCAGATGAATCATATGGAATACATGTTGCAAAACTTGCTGGTTTTCCTAATTCTATTTTAGATAGGGCTAATCAAATTATCAAAGAATTAAATCAAATGCTCTGAGTTTCCTTTCGTTTTTTAGAAGTTTCTTTTATTATGTCTGTAATATATCAAGCGTTATTATGTTTTGCAGATTGTTTTACATCTTCACATATGTAATTTTGAATAAAGAAATCTTTTAAAAAGCCTATTGATGTTTATGTAAGATTATTTTACACTTATAGTATTCGTATTGTAATAATATATGTTCTACTGTGCTGCTTTTGTACTAACGTTTTGTATGAGTGCAATGCTTTACTGTGCAATATCAAAAAAAAATGATATCTATAATAGAATATTAGCAGTCAATAGCTTTTCAACACAAGCAATTCTACTTATAGTTGTAATATCAGTGATAGTTGATAGCATATTATTGCTTGATGTTGCTTTAGTGTATGCTAGTATCAGCTTTATATCAACTGTAGCATTTATGAAGTTCTTTTTAGATGGTAGT
Organism: Anaplasmataceae bacterium; assembly: GCA_031546805.1. GTDB lineage: Bacteria > Pseudomonadota > Alphaproteobacteria > Rickettsiales > Anaplasmataceae > Mesenet. The sequence goes on along the minus strand of JAVBJW010000048.1, from coordinate 2,268 downwards.
TTTGGTGATGTATGATATATATTTTGGGATGTTTTTAGTAGGAGTAGGTATATTCTTAACTATTACTGCAGTAGTTGGCATAATTAGGTTTCCCAATTTTTATACCAGAATACATTCTGCAGGTATTGTTGATTCATTGGCTTCAACACTAATATTAATTGGCGCTGCAATGCAAAATGGATTTTCAACAAATACATTCAAAATAATATTGCTGATTTTACTTATATGGATCACAGCCACAACTAGCAGTTATGCCCTTGCTCGTACTTGTTATAATAAGCAGAACTATGATTGAAATTATAAGCTTTATATTACTTTCAATGTTAATTATAGTTGCTTTTGCCATTGCTTTTATACCAAATTTAATTGTAAACACTTTGTTAATGTCAGTACTGAGTATTTTAATGACGCTTATCTATTTGTTGCTTAATGCTCCAGATGTTGCAATAACAGAAAGTGCTGTTGGTGCAGGAATAAGCACAATTTTTACTTTAGCAGCATTATCTTTAGTGAAGAATCATGAAGTTAAAGCACCTTATAAACTGCACTCGTTTTTTATATTACTACCTTTTTTTATTTGCTTAACATATATAGTATTAAACATGCCAAGTTTTGGCAGTGCAGGTGCATATATACATAAACATGTTGCTCCTTATTATATAGAAAACACTACTGATCTCATTGGCATTCCTAATGTCGTTACTGCTATTTTAGCCAGCTTTCGTGGTTATGACACACTTTGTGAAACAGTTGTTGTACTTACTGCAGCTATTGCTGTTTCCATCTTGCTGAGAAATGAGTGTGAAAAATGACTAAAAGCCCTATTTTACAAACAATAGCGTTGCTAGCTATTCCTTTTATAGTGCTGTTTGGTTTGTATGTACAATTTCACGGCGACTATAGCCCAGGAGGTGGGTTCCAGGCTGGAATAATTATTGCTTCAGGGATTATATTTCATGCAATGATATTTGGTCCAACTGTTACATTAAAAGCAATACCTTATACCATTATGAAAATCTTAAGTGGTGTTGGAGTTTTAATCTATGCCGGAACAGGGATTGTTACTATGTTACTAGGTGAAGAGTTTTTATCATATAATGCCCTCCTAACTGATAATCCAACTGGACAAAAACTTGGCATATTTATGGTAGAGCTGGGCGTTGGTTTAACAGTATGCTCAGCTATGTTGATTATATATTTTAGCTTTGCAATGAGAGAAAGAAAATGATATCTATTGACACGTATCATTATATTACTACTGCAATATTGATGACGTTGGGATTATATATTATCGTCACTGATAAAAATATAATTAAAAAATTATTTGGCATGAGTATTTTTCAAACTTCTGTATTATTATTGTATATATCGTTGGGTTATATTAAACATTCATCACCGCCAATACTTGATGAAAATATCACTTACTATAGCAATCCACTTCCTCATGTTTTAATGTTAACAGCAATTGTTGTTGGCCTTGCAACTTTTGCAGTTGGCTTATCAATTGCGGTTAGAATAAAAGAAACCTAGGCTTCTAACGGTAAATTTAAAAGGTAATTTCTCTTATATGAGATATTATATAAAAAAGAATTGGAAATAAATTTTAGACTAGATTTCTTCTCTATTTAATAAAGGTTTGACCACATAGTATATCAATAACCCTGACGTGCTTTGAACCTAGGCTTTAACTTATTTAAAACGTAAATTCTTCCCTTTCTACGTACAACCAGACAATTTTTATCACGTTTTTTAGCAAATTTTAAAGAACCTAAAACTTTCATAATAATACTATCATACACCTTAAATAATAGTATGGTGTAATGCCTCTTAGTCAAGTAAAATTTGAACTTGGTGTTATATTATCAATCTCCATGCAAAAGCTTAGAGAAAAAGACAATAATTCAGAAATAACTACATGTACTGCTATTAAAAGTGTACTTGTTCTTTAATATTTAAAAAGTAATACTTTTAAATTATCAAATTAATATATTATATTCTAAGATTTTTCATAAACACCTAAACACAAGAAAAAACATGATAAAAAAGAATAAAAAATGTAAAAAAAGCTGTTAAAAAGATTTAACTTTAGATTTAAGATTGGGATTTCTGATATATTGTTTTGTTTTGTTCGACCTTTTGTTAAACTCAGCCTGGAGAAAAAGCGAGTAACAACTCAGAGAGAGGTATGTCCTAGCTTTACCTGCGGAGTCCCACCACAGGAAACTACCAGCTGATAACTGGGAACGCCATAGTCGTATGTTTTAAGGC
>JAVBJW010000010.1:0-9175 GCA_031546805.1 Anaplasmataceae bacterium | reverse complement strand
GTCTTCCAGTCTTTTTAGGTTTAAAATACAGTTCTATTATCTTCCATTCTTTGTCATTTATATCACTTGGGTACATCTTAAATGTATCTTATACCACACTTCTTAACTCTTTCCTATATAGTTTGAAGACATGCTCTAAGTTCCATATGAGTTTATTTGTGATAAAATTTCCAGGTTATTTATTATAAATTATCATACCATGGTGCTGTGCAGATTGATTAAACGATGAAAACAAACAGATCGTTGAAGGTAATGAAAGTTTTAATTTTATTGTAGGGTTGTAATCCAGTTTTTAAGCAGCGGATGGATAAATATTAAGTGCATAAAAAAAAATATCATTTACCATAGTAATAAAGTATTTACATTTTTTCATTATGATGAAAGTCTTAAGGATTTTTTTTTACTTGCTATCATTCACAATGATTGTGTTTTTAGGGTACTCTTATCTTATAAAACAAGGAATTTTTTCTGCTGTACAAGTTAGAAATGAAGAAGTAATTATAGGCGGTGAATTCTCACTAATCAATCAAGATGGTCAATTAATCAAGAGTAATGATTTTATTGGTAAACATATGTTGGTTTTATTTGGGTTCTCTTCTTGTAAATCTATATGCCCAATGGAGCTTGGTATTGCTGCTGAAGTTTTAGCAAGATTGAATAGAGATGCTGATAAATTACAGGTAATTTTTATTACTGTTGATCCTAAGCGGGATACTATTGATAAGTTAAAAAATTATCAACAGCAGTTTGACCATCGTATACAAATGCTTACAGGTAGCGAAGAAGCATTAGCAGAGGTTGCAGCTAAGTATAAGGTGTATGTTAGTGATACAGGTAAGGATATTGATCACTCTGGCATAATGTACTTAATTGGACCTAATGGGAAATATGTAACTCATTTTTTACCTGACTTAAATTCTAATGAAAATCAAGCTGATAACATATTGAATGCTATTAGAGAGTACATGCAGTAGGTATACAGACCACAAGAGTGAAAGTTATCATTTTTTATCCTCTTTTATATTTTTTGTCCACAAATCTAACTCAAGAAAAAGTTAGCTTAAATTTTATAGATTTATATGACATATTCAATCGCTTTTGAAAGTGCTATAATTCGTTAACTTTATTACGCAAAGTAGCGAGATCTGTTGCCCCAATAAATAAACTATCGCCTATTATTATAGCTGGGGTTCCACCTATGTGTAAATCTTCTGCTAATCTTTTACTTTTTGCTATCATAGCATCGATCTTATCAGAGTTTTGATTCAGAGCATTATTAAAGTCATCTTCGCTAATTCCTATACTCTTAATTATCTCAAATATAGCACTTTCAGTAAAAGAACCGTTATAACTTAAAGCAGCATTATAAAAATCTACATATTTATCACTACTAATAAAATGTACAGCTAAAGCAGCTCTTGCTGCCCTAAGTGAATCATTACCAAGTATCGGCAAATCTCTAAATACATATCTCACTGTATTATCAGCAATAAGTTGTTTTATGTCATCTTTGATTAACTTGCAGTATCTGCATGTATAATCAAAAAATTCAACTGCTATTATCTTGCTATCTTTATTACCTGCAGTAGGATAAGAGAAATCTGATAACTCATCTTTATAAAAACTACTTAATTCATTCTTTGAACTATCTCTGTGGAAACGGTCTATAGCATCTAAAATTTTATCTGGATTATTGTTTATATAATTATCTACTATTTGTTCAATCGATTCTTTATCCAAAGATTTTTTATCCTGTGTAAGAAATTGATTACTGATTATTGGTAAGCTTGCTACTACTATTATTATCGTTAGTAGAAATAGTATCCTTAACATAACTAAGCCCGCACTAAATGTATTAATGTAACAAGAGAGCATAATATTTCAATGATTAAATTTTCCTTTAAGTTTCTAACTAACTTTGTAAAAAAGATATGAGAGGCAATTTATATTGACTAAAAAATTAATCATCATACCGTATCGATATGAATATTTTAAGTTATTTCAAACATCCAGGTCAAAAATCATATTTTACACTAAAAAGATGGGCAGGTCTCGTTCTTTACTTTACCTATCTTGTTGTGCTTGCTGTTAGAGTATTATCACAGTTTAACAAAATTGGAGAAAAGCCTGCGATTCTTCGTATCAACACTTTTTTTGCACTATTTTTACCTTCGATATATATTTTGCTATCGGCATATAGTATACACTATTTGCTAATGGATAAAGAATATAAGAAAGATACAAGAAAAATAAGAATAACAAGTTATTCACTCTCATTTATAAGTAACTTCCTTGCTATTACAATGCAAATAATAAGCTTAGCTGCTGTCTCTACTAATATGCACGGTGATATAAACTCGTCTATTAGTAGAGATTTTTTCAGTTTTATAGGAGTGGCTTTAAGTCTGTTTATTTTTTATCCTATAAATATATATTGTAGAAATCACGATTGCAAAGACAGTAAAAGTTTAGAAGAAGCAAAAAAACACAAAAAAATTATGGGAATTTTATTGGTGATGTTAGTTTTAGAAGTGATGTTTCTTGTAGGAAAAATAATCAGTGTTACAGAAAGAGAAGGATATTTCATTGTAGAAGACAAAATAATGAATTTAGGTAACGATATTACTTATTATTTTAATTTCAGTACAACAATAGCAATTGTATGCATGCTAATAATGACAGGATTATCAACTTTTCGAATGGTTATAGAAAATAAGATCGAACTGAGAGATTCGAATATTGCCCAAGCCATTGTGGAATATCCTACAGTTTCTTAATATGTAAAACAAAAATAAGGCCAAGTTGTCAACAGAGTTAGAATCTTAAAAGAAGTTGGTTGTTTACTGGTCAAGTTTGTGCTAATATTTAAGCCCTGTTAAGATTAAAGCACAAGAATGAATGAACTATTAAAATTAACTATAGTACAAATGCATGAAGGGCTTAAGACAAAAGAATTCTCTGCAGTTGAGCTTGCTAAAGCTCATATAGATGCTGTGGAAAACGAAAAGCTTAATGCATTTATTACAAAAACACCAGAAATAGCACTTGAAGCTGCCAAGGAAGCTGACAGAATTTTTGCCAGTAGAAGCGCTGCCTCTATCTCACCAATGACAGGCATACCAATTGGAGTTAAAGACCTATTTTGTACTAAAGGAGTTAGAACTACAGCCTGTTCTAAAATGCTAGAGGATTTTGTTCCAACATATGAATCTAAGGTATCAAGCTTACTTCTAGAAAAAGGAGCAGTTATGCTTGGTAAGCTTAACATGGATGAATTTGCTATGGGATCAGCAAATACAAATAGTTATTTTGGCCCTGTAGAAAATGTTTGGAAACGCAAAAGTGATGGAGAAAAAGTAGTGCCTGGTGGATCGTCAGGTGGGTCTGCAGCAGCAGTTGCTGGGTTTTTATGTGCTGGTAGCTTAGGTAGTGATACAGGTGGCTCTGTACGTCAACCTGCTGCTTATTGCGGAATAGTTGGAATCAAGCCAACTTATGGTCGTTGTTCTAGATTTGGTATGATAGCTTTTGCAAGCTCTTTGGATCAAGCAGGAGTGTTTACTCGCTCTGTTGAAGGTGCTGCACTAATGTTAGAAGCAATCTCTGGTTATGACGAAAGAGACTCAACTTCAATAAACAAAGAAGTACCAGCTTTTTCTTGCCACATCAATGATAGCATAAAAGGAAAACGCATTGGCATTCCTAAGGAATATAATATGGATGGGGTGCAAGATGAGGTCATTAATTTATGGCAACAAGGTGCAGATTGGTTAAAAAGCAATGGCGCTGAAATAGTTGAGATAAGTTTACCTCATACTAAATATGCATTACCTGTTTATTATGTAATTTCTTCTGCTGAGAGTTCATCAAACTTTGCACGTTATGATGGTGTTCGTTATGGCTTACGCGTTGAAGCAGAAACACTTGAAGAAATGTATGAATTAACTAGAGCTGCAGGTTTTGGTGTAGAAGTCAAAAGAAGAATCTTAATGGGAGCATATGCTCTTTCATCTAGTCATTATGATATGTACTATAATAAAGCTGAATGTGCTCGGACTTTAATCAAACATGATTTTATTAATGCTTTTGAGAAAGTAGACTATATCTTAGCTCCATCTTCACCTACAGGCGCATTTGGTTTGAATGATAAGCCAAATCCTCTGATGATGTGTATCAATGATGTTTTTACTGTTCCTGCAAGTCTAGCTGGGTTGCCTGCAATGTCTGTACCTGCAGCACTTTCAAGCGAAGGACTTCCTTTGGGATTACAGATTATTGGTAACTATTATGATGAGGCTGGTATTTTAAATATTGCAAATATTATAGAAAAGTCTGCAGGAAGAATAATAGAAAAATTAGTATTTTAGTGTTTATTATATATAAATAGTTTAAGCGCAGGAACTATGGCTGGTCACTCTCAGTTTGCTAATATAAAGCATAGAAAAGGTACACAAGATGCCAAGCGATCACAAAAATTCACAAAACTAGTAAGGGAAATAATTGTAGCAGCAAAGTTAGGACTACCAGATCCTGAATTTAATCCACGCCTTCGTTCTGCCATATTTGCTGCACGCAAAGAAAACTTACCAAAAGATAAAATAGAAGCTGCAATTAAAAGTGGTGGCAATACCGCAATTGATAATAATTACGAAGAAGTTCAATATGAAGGTTATGGTCCATCAGGACTTGCATTTATTGTTCACGTATTAACTAATAACCGTAATCGCACCGCAGGGGAATTGCGTTATATATTTTCTCATAGAGGTGGGACTCTAGGTGAAACTGGTAGTGTGAATTTTCTCTTTGATCATGTAGGGCTGGTAATATATAAAGCAGATGGAATAAATTTTGATGACATTTTTAATCACTCTCTTGCGTTAGGAGTATTGGATGTTGAAGAAAATGATCAGGCTTATAGTGTGATTTGTGCAGTAAAAGACTTTGGCAAGATACGAGATGGATTATATAAAAAATTTGCAGAACCAGAACTTGCACGTCTTGCATGGAAAGCAAAAGATCCAATTATAATAGATGAGAAAGAAATAGCTGAAAAAATAATAGATTTATCAGAAGCATTAGAAAACAATGATGATGTTCAATACTTAGATTGCAATTTTATTATTAGATAGCATAAGAAAAGAATTTATACTAAATCTCAGCAAAATTACTGATTGACGTTTACTTTTGCGATCCTTTAATTCAATTAGTAATTCACCTCTTGCATAACTAAAGCGACTTAATTAGATAATTTACTACTTTATCTTTTTATTAAGGTTTTATAAAATATGAGCAAGTATCAATTTGAGATGACTTTGCTCAATTTTTCAATTCAATTCGCTGATCTATATAATCTAGATGGATTAATAAAACTAGATCAAATATTTTTAAATTACATAAGAAATTGCGATGAAGATTTATATAATTTATTATGCACAGCACGTAAAAATAAGAATTATGACAGTCAATTGGTCATAGAGCTTTCTTATTTAGTTGAAGAGTTCATTTCTCAGCTATTTTTTATTGAAGCAGAAGTAAAAGCACTAAAGAAAAAACATGAAGATTTTGTCATGCTATATAAATGCAAAAGACTTTTTATTCAACGTTATGCACTGAAAAAATATACAAAAGATATAGACATTAGCTTAATAATTAATCAGCTCAGCCTGTTCTTTAAATTGCCAATGCAAGAGCATGATTTTGCTCAAAAGGTTATGATCTGGTTTGAAAATAAAGAAAAGTATCAAGAAGAGGTGGAACTAGCTGCTAAATATGCTGCATGGATGACAGTCAATAATAAAAATAAAGAAAGTGTTCTATTTTCATCTCCTAAAAAAATTGACTATGAAAAGTTAATACCAGTTGTTAGCAGACAGGTTGATGATAATAAAGCATTATGTATGGAGGCAATAAAGAGACGCTCTGGTTTTGACTTAACACATAGCAAGACAACATTAGATCAAGCCCTAAACAACGCTCATTATTGCATATACTGCCACAAGCAAAATAAGGATAGCTGTTCAAAAGGATTATTTGGTGAAAGTAAAGATTTTAAAAAATCTCCCTTAGGTGTTGATCTTCACGGCTGTCCATTAGAACAAAAAATCTCAGAGATGAACTTAGTTAAAAGTCAAGGTTACAGTATATCAAGCTTAGCAATTATTGTAATCGACAACCCTATGTGCGCAGCAACTGGTCATCGTATATGCAACGATTGTGCAAAATCTTGCATATATCAAAAGCAAGATCCAGTTGATATACCGATGATTGAAACTAAAGTGCTAGAAGATGTATTAAATTTACCGTATGGATTTGAAATTTATTCCCTTCTTACTCGTTGGAACCCACTTAATTTTGTCAGACCACTTCCTAAAGAAAATACAGGAAAAAATATTTTAGTTGTTGGCCTTGGGCCTGCAGGTTTTACACTTGCTCATCATTTGTTAAATGATGGACACAATGTTATTGCCATCGATGGACTAAAGATAGAACCACTAGAGAAAGAGATTAAATTCTCACCTATAAAAGACCTTAAGTATGAAAAATTGAGTGAGCGTACTCCTGCTGGCTTTGGTGGGGTTGCGGAGTATGGAATAACTGCCCGTTGGGATAAAAACAATCTCAAGATTATTAGACTGCTTTTAGAGAGGAGACAAAATTTTGCGATTTACGGAGGAGTGCGCTTTGGAGGAACAATAACAGTAAAAGATGCTTTTAGGCTTGGATTTGATCACATAGCACTATCACTGGGTTCTGGTAAACCTAAGATGATTAATGTGAAGAATATATTAGCACGCGGTGTACGTATGGCATCAGATTTTTTAATGTCACTACAACTTACTGGTGCTCTCAAATTTGATTCGATAGCCAACTTGCAAGTTCGTATGCCAATTGTTGTAATAGGTGGAGGACTAACAGCAATTGATACGGCAACTGAAAGCCTAGCATATTATCCAATCCAAGTTGAAAAGTTCCTCTTTCGTTATGAAACATTAGTAGATAAATATGGTCAGGATTATGTTGAAGCAAATTGGAATGCAGAAGAACATGCAATTGCCAGTGAATTTGTTTCTCATGCTGATGCAATACGTGCTGAAAAAAGGTTGGCTGAAAGTGAAAATAGGCAAGCTAAAATACTAGAACTAATGCGTAGTTGGGGTGGGGTAAAAATTGTTTATAGAAAGAATTTAACGGATTCACCAGGTTATAGGCTAAATAGTGAAGAGGTGCAAAATGCTCTATCAGAAGGCGTTGATTTTCTTGAAAACTTAGAGCCAATGGAAGTTATAACTGATGGATATAATCATGTGCAAGCACTTAAGGTAATGGATCAAAACAAGGAAATAAAATGTATTAATGCACGTACAATACTAGTTGCTGCTGGAACTGAGCCAAATACAACAATAGCCAGCGAAGATAAAAAACATTTTCAGTTAAATGGTAAGTATTTTTCTTTTTCTGATTTAGAAGGCGTGGCAGGGCAGCCTACATTTTCACCTAAAGCAGAGAAGAAGGATTATATTTTTTTATATAAAGATGCTAGACCTTTTCTGAAACTCGCTTATGAGAGGCAAGTGTTAGGAACACACGGAACGGAGAACCAGAATGTATTAGACATACATGAGGATTTGAGTACCGGAGTGACACAGCAATTGTCCGCAGAAGTAGAGTTTCAGAAAAGGTTTATTAATAAATCAATTAGTTTTTTTGGTGACTTACATCCCTCATATAGTGGTAGTGTTGTGAAAGCCATGGCTAGTGCTAAAAATGGCTATCCTATTATTACAGAACTACTTAAAAAAAATAGCAATGCGAAAATAGAAAATACAGACACTTTTTTTGATAAAATAAAAAATGGACTCAGATCAGTAGTGGTGGATGTGAAACGTCTTACTCCTAAAGTAGTTGAGGTAATAATAAAAGCACCATTAGCTGCAACAAATTTCAAACCTGGTCAATTTTATAGATTGCAAAACTTTGAAACCAATGCTCTAAAACTGAAAAATACAAAACTGGCAATGGAAGGTATAGCTACAACTGGTGCATCTGTTGATAAAGAAAATGGATTGATTTCTACGATTGTTCTAGAAACTGGAGGGTCTGCAGATCTTTGTTCTTACCTTAAAAAAGATGAATCTGTAGTGCTTATGGGCCCAACTGGTACGCCAACAGAAATTCCCAAAAACGAAAATGTTATGTTAATTGGTGGAGGTGTTAGTAATGCTGTGCTTTTCTCTATAGGTAGAGCGTGTATAAAAAACAATTGCCAAGTTTTATATTTTGCTGGCTATAAAAAACTAAGTGATGTTTTTAAACGAGAGTCATTAGAATCATCATCAACCACTTTGGTTTGGACATGTGATGAAGGGAAAGTAGAAGCAAGAAGGGCAGGGGATAGATCATTCCACGGTAATATAGTTGATGGCATTATTGCTTATCAAACAGGCAAACTTGGTAAGATAACAATTAATTTAGAATCTATAGATAGAATTATAGTTATTGGTTCGGATAAAATGATGGAAGCTGTAGCTCAAGCTAAAAACAGCCTTTTAAAGCCGTATTTAAAACAGGAAGTACAGGCCATAGCATCCATTAATTCACCGATGCAATGCATGATGAAAGAGATATGTGCTCAGTGTTTGCAAAGACACGTAGATCCAAAAACTGGCGAGGAAAGCTTTGTTTATAGCTGTAGTAATCAAGATCAAAATTTGGATTATGTTGATTTTAAATTTTTAAGTGAAAGGCTAAAACAAAACAGCTTGCAAGAAAAACTTACAGCAAAATGGGTAAATTATTGCCTAGGCCATGTCGACAATTACTTTAGCAAGAGATAGATACCAGCAACGAAAGATAAGAAAGAAATTGCCAATTTGTCGTAACGAGTATACGGAAATGTTTTAGTTTATTAAATCAATTAAGTTTCTTTATATAGTTCCTTATCGTATTCTCTTGGTGTTTTGCGACACTGGAACGTGGAGGAATAACAGGTTCGGCATTTACAGCTTTTGCTGCTTCAATCATATCATTTTATCGGCAATCACATCCATTTATAAAATCCAATGCTTTTATGTAGTCAGATCGTTGTCCATCAGTAATGAAAAATCGTATTGGATTTCCAAACAAGCAGCGTGTAACTTGCTCGAATTTAGACCGTCCTAATTCCTGTTCTTGTTTA
>JAVBJW010000040.1:0-8821 GCA_031546805.1 Anaplasmataceae bacterium | reverse complement strand
TAATAAGCTGATAGGTAGTGGAGTAAGTGTGCTTTGGATTGAGCATCACTCCAATAGAATGGAAACCCTCTCCATATTCCGCTTGTAAGTAATCTATTTTCTTTCCTTCTTTATTAATAATTACTTCTTGAGATTGTAGATTATTACCTATAATAGCATTGTTGTCATACTTAATTGTAGTTTTTACAGTCTTTATAATTTTATTTAAAAAACTATAGTTTACCTAAGTTTTGCTTTTTTATGGCTTTGTCTAGTGAATGTATCAGGGGGACTATGTTCAGAGAAGTCCAGGTTTAATATACTTAAAAATCTTCGACACCTAGATACAACAGATGATTCAGAGGTATTAGATCCAGGTGAGCTCATATTTAACAGGCTAAGACTGTCAGATCGAAATGAAGATCCAATTGAGCTTATATCTGATATATTAGAAGGGCTTTCACATCTACTTGAAATATCTGTAAGGTGCTTGCGCATTGCAAGTTTACGAGGAAATGAGCTTGTATTCTGCTCGTCCAAAAATTTTCTACATGTGTATTCTAAAGATTTAAAGTTGAATCCAGGCGAGTTTTTATCTGATTCATTTTGAAATACTGGTAATTCATCATTTGGTCTTTCCATAGGTCTTTTGCGTTTCAAAGATTTATTAATAACACCTACGTATAAATGCATGCTAGTTGCTAGACATCTCATTTCTTGTGAAACTGCAAAATCAGAAAACATTTGCCCAGTATGATTTTTAAGATTAGGATCAGCTTTATATTCTAATAAAAGTTTTGCTATTTCTAGATAATTATTTCTACCAGCCATAATCAAAGAGGTGTCTCCGTCATTGCTACATATATTAATATTAATATGGAGATATTCTAGTAGCTTTCTCACTACACCCACATTGCCACATTTTACTGCTAAGTGAAGAGGCGTAAATCCACTACAGTTCTTTTGATTTATAGTATCCTTTGTACATAACTCCTTAACTATGGTTAAATGTTGACTTTCGACGGCTATGTGAATAGGGAGATCACCTCTAATATTACTAATATTCTGTTTTGCACCTAGTCCTAATAAAGTTTGAACCATATCTAGATTACCATTTAGAGTTGCTAAAGATAAAGTTGTATAACCTTCAAAATCCTTTATGTTAAGATCAACCATAAATGCAGCTAATATCTTTAACATACATAAGTCATTGTTAGAAACAGCTAAATGAACAGTAGTTTGTCCACACTTATCTTGTGCGTTAATATCGAGAGTTGAAGTGTTTATTAGTATCGATATAACTCGTTTTATTTGTTTATAATACACTGTATAAAAAAACATTTCTTCTACACTCATTTTTTGATCTGGATACTTTACATCCTCTATTTTAGTGTTTAAAATATCAAGTATATCTTTATTAGAAATTGATATAGATATAGCTGTAGAACCATCTTTATCTTTTATATTTGGATCAGCTCCAAATGCCATTAACATCTTTAATATACATGAGTTACGATATAAAGCAGCTAAATGAACAGCAGTTTGTCCATGCTCATTTTGTGCATTAATATTTAAATACGAAGACGATAGTACCCGTGCAACTTGCTGTATATTGCCACAAGATATAAAATGGAAAAGTGCTGCTTCTAAACTCATTGCCCCCCTCTAATTAACTTATAGTTTTGAATCTACCAGTCTACTTAAATCTTACTCTTTTTATAGCAGGTACAACTGAATCAGATCCAAGTTGATCAGAATCTAATAAGTAATTAAATCTATTACATAAATCGGTACTTGTAGATGAACAAGATTTAAATGATACTATTGAAGAATGCTTAGTATCTACTGAATAATAAGAAGAATGAGTTGTAATCGATTTCGTATTAGAACTACAATCAGAACTATTTTTACGTTTTAATATAGGAAATTTAAAAGGCTTAACAGAAACAGGCTGCAACGATTCCTTAGATTCAATTTCCCCTAAAACTACTGAACCAGTAGATATTAGTTTAATACCATCTTTTACATTATGATCTAGCATACACCGCAATAAAACTCCTTCTATAGCTGGATAAGCCATCTGATTTTTTGTAGCAGTAGCCAAAGCATAGCCTATATTCGTAACACTGCTATACTGAGCTAATATAAAAACTGCATCTAGATTACCACATTTTACTGCTAAGTTAAGGGGTGTAAGTACAGCCATATTTGTGTAATTGATATTATCTTTATTAGCAATAAGAAGTTTCTCAATTATAACTGGATGTCTCATTTGTTCTATAGCTAAGTGAATAGGGAAATTACCATCATGATCACGAATATTACTACTTGCATTTTTTGCAAGTAAGAAACTAATTATATCTTGCATATCTTCTTCATCTTTTTTATCTTTAGCGTCGTATGCTGTTGCTAAAGATAATACTGTTTTTCCCTTATGATCTTGTGCATCAAGATCAGCACCATAGTCATATAATAGTTCCACCATATCAATATTTTTTGCATGGGATACAGATAAATGGATAGGAAAATTACCATCGTGATCACGAATGTTAACCTTTGCTTCTAATCTAAGTAAAAGATTAGCTATTTCTACAGAATCGCTAGAAACTGCAAAAAACAATGCTGTACGTCCTTCATTATTTTGTGCATCAATACTAGCTCCTCTATCATATAATAATTTTATTATCTCTTTTTCCTTATGCAAAGCAGCTGCGTAAATAGTAGGTACATTACCTATGTCAATCAGTGCACCATAGTCTAATAAGATTATAACCATATCTTGGTCTTGTTGATGAACTGCAAGATCTAGAGCTGTGTTTTTCTCATAATTAAGTGCGTTGATATCAGCTCCATATTCAACTAACATCTTTACTATAGGTATGCTGCAACGCAAAACAGCAACATGGATAGGTGTCTGGTACTTACCTATCATATTTGGATTAACCCCTAACTTTAGAAGTCGAAGAGTCTCCTTTATATCATTTGCATATATTGAATCAAAAAGTTTATCTTTTGAATTAGGAATAATCTTGTTGCTCGAAAAGCACATAGATTTCGATAAAAGAAAGTAAGCGAAGAGGCCTAATCCTACTCCAGTTACATTTCCTCTAATATAGCTAGTATTATTAATACCAGATATATTTTTTATTAGATCTACATTATCATTTAAGCACAACGACAATTTGGGACAATTTTCAAATGATAATCCAAAACGATGATTATAATCAAACCGTTGTCTAACTTGAGCTAATGCTTTATCAATATCTTCACCACTATTATTGCAATTATTAATCTTTTTTATAATTGATATTAGATCTCCTACTGTTTTTTGCATCCCATTTCTTAGCAAATCAACAACTTCGGTATTATTCTCATTGGTAGCAATATCTATTGGTGTCAAATCGCGTTGATTATGAACGTTGACATCAGCACCACGCATGACCAGTAATTCAACGATATGATATCTAACATTTCTATAGGCAGCATAATGTAACAGAGTATTTAAAAAGTTATCATGAATGTTAACATTAGCACCATTTGCTATTAATAATATAACAATGCCTTCGTTGTTATTATAGACAGCTAAAAATAAAGGTGTTCTACCATCTATATCTTTGGCATCAACGTGCGCACCTCCTAGTATCAACAATTTGACAATATTTATATTACCTTTCTCAGTAGCATAATGCAATGGTGTTTTTAATGTTACATCTGGAATGTTAGCATTTGCGTTACGGCATATTAATGATTTCACAATATCTTCATAGCCTTTTTTAGCAGCATAGTGTAATAAAGTACCATAATCACTATATGTAGTATTTACATCTTCTACTTCGTCAATCAAATATTCAACAACATTTTTAAAATTATACTTAATGGAATAGAGAAATAAATCGTTATCAGAAATATTAACTTTTGCTCCTTTATCTATTAATAATTGAACAATGTCTGCACTACCACATGAAATAGCATAGTCTAGTGGTAAATAACCATTATTATTTTGAGCATCAATATCTGCTCCATTTTCTATCAATAATCTTGCGATATCTTCATGGTTTTTTTCAGCAGCTACATGTAATAGTGTATTACCTTTATTATTTTCGTCTTTAGCATTAAGATCTATACCTTTATTATCAATTAATAGTTTGACTACTTTTATACAACCTTTATCAGTAAATTTACGTAACAAATCTAACTTATTGTCAATATTTGCTCCATTAGATATTAGGGACTCAGTAATGTTCTCGTTATCTTGTTTAATAGCTATATGCAGTGGTGTTTCTCCTATACTATTTTGAACATTAACATTTGCTCTATAAAATATTAGAAGGTTAATAATATCTTCATTATTTTGTCTAGCAGCTATGTGTAGTGGTGTTTCATTATCACTATCTTGAATATTAACATTTGCTTTATTGAGTAATAAGAGTTGAGTAATATCTGTATTATTTTGTCTAACAGCTATATGTAGTGGTGTTTCCCATGCATCATCTAGAACATTAATACTTGCATCACGAAGTATCAATGATTCAATCATGTCTTTATCACCTTTTTTGGCAGCATAAAGTAATGTGTTATTGTTAATTTTTGCTCCACTATTTATCAGTATCCTAACAATATTTAGATGATCATAAGTGATGGCAGCATCTAACGGAGTTCTACCACGTTTGTCTTTATCATTAAGATCTGCTCCATGTTGTATTAATAATTGGACAATGTCTTGTTTATTTTTCTTTACAACATAATGTAATGGAGTCTCGCCGTGTTCATCTTTAGCATTAAGATCTGCTTTACTTATTAACAACTTAACAATGTCTATGTGATTGCGAATTATAGCTTCATTAAATGGAGTCTTGCTGTATTCATCTTTAGCATTAGGATTTGCTCCATGTTGTATTAATAATTGGACAATATCTTGTTTATTTTTCTTTACAGCATAATGTAATGGTATTCTAGCAGAATTATCATTAATATTAGCTTTTACTCCTCTTTCTAGCAATGATTTAACCACCTTTTTTCTACCCTCAATAACGGCCTTATGCAATAGAGAATGACTATTGCTATCTTTGATATTTGAAAGATCTTGTCTCTTTGCCATAAGTAACTCAATTACCTGTTGATTGTTACTGATCAAAGCATACCGAAACAATTCGGAAAAATAATGATTATCATATTTTAGCTTTTGTTCATCTAACTCATCTATTTCAAGTTCTGATAAAGGAACATTGATCTTTTTATTCTTTAGAGCGTTTGCTATGTCTATATATACCTCAGCATCTAGCATAATTAACCTATATTTATACTAGATTTAATATAAAAGAGATTTGTTTATTGTAAATATAAATATAATCAGAATGATAAGTCACTTTGTTTGGAAGTCTGTTTATCAAGTCAATCAATATGTAGACGATTGACATAATCAGTATGAATCTGAACCTTTGTAGTTTTTTCTTTTGGTGTATTATCGTAGCTTGTGTTACTTGACTCAGATATTGTACAATCATTTATATTAGTTTCTTTAGTAGCATATGAACCGCCAATCCCAGAAGTCTTAGATACCATATCATCATCCACGTTAGTTCTTCCTGTTGTTGCTATTTTTTTACACCAGCACGTATTATTATCAATTCCTTTATTAATATCATTATGTGCAGTTACATTATCTATTGAGAGCTGATATATATGTTGATCTTTATCTATTGAGAATTGATCTTTTAATCGTTTACTATGTTCCATCTGATCTTTAGTTACCCTATGTATAAATTTACATATATTGCATAACGTGAGCAAATAAACTACATTAATTATAGAGAATGTACAAATATGCAGCACAAATATACCAAAATTTTTATGTGTAGTATAGATTGGGAGAACTGCAAGTAAAGGAATGCACAAAATCGAAATCAAGACCGAACAACCTAAAGCTATTATCATACGATTTTTATAACTGTAATGAGCAAGATATTTTGAATAGATATTACATTTAGCCATAGCCCCCCACATTATTTAAAAAATTTTATTATAGATAAAGCATAAAATTTAAATTAGTGTTAACAGAAATTCAAATATTTACTTTACTTTCAAAACTTCCTCTCTGTTTCTTCCTTTATTCTTGTGAAATAGACCATAGCAAGGTATATCAACAATAGTATAAAGTGATAAAAGTTTTTACCTTTTGGATAATTAAGAGAACAAGTAAATTAGTAAATATTATATTTTTGACTAATACTGGCTTCAGCAAAAAATATACAAATTAAGCACTTGTAAAATATACTAAAGTATACATATAAATCTCTTGCATTGCTGATCTTTCTAATTAAGAATATACAAGATTTTATATAAGGCTTTTATGCTAAAGATACAACATCTAACAAATTATCTAAAAAAGAATGGGTTAATTCAGAAGTCACTGAGCCGATATAACAAACATGCCTTAAAACGAAGGTCCATTTTAAAGCGCTTCAAACGTTCTGATGATAGTTTAGAGTTACCAGGAAATTTTGAGATAGGAACAGCAGTTGTTGATGGAAACTGTTTTTTTAACTCGTTTAGACAAGGGCTAGAACAGCAATTAGAATAGAAGTTACCGTTGAACAATTGCGAAAAGATTGTAAAGAATTTGCACAAAATAATCCACCAGAATGGTTTATAAATGCTATTGCTAACAGTCATGATAATAATGGTATGGTACGTAGTGAAACCAAAGATTATTACGCAATAAATATTCTAAATAGTAACAGGTGGGGTGATCCTGAAGTTGAAGGTAGAATACTTTGTGGAAAATATGGGTTAACATTACATCTTATAGAAAGCAACCCTTTACAAGCAATTGATAATCAACAAAAGCAATTTCTGCATCAACTAGTTAGTAGTACTGGTTCTATTAATGCAGGTAAATATAACAAAGTAGATTATAATGATGATCGTGTTATACATATTGTAAATAAAGGGGCTGAGCATTTTGAACCAGTACTTGATAAGGCAAAGATTAGAAGTGTAGTGCAGCAAGAAAATCAGCAATCTTCTTCTGATAATCTTCAGCAACTAGGATCTTCTAGGCACGCGTCATCTGATTTTTCCGACTATGATCAAATTCGAAATCAGGATGAGCTTAACGCAGATCTAATGACTACTATTCGAGGGAATGATTCAGAAGAGGAAAAAGTAAAAAAGATTAAAGATCTTCTAAATGATGGAGCAGATGTTAATTTTAAAGACGCTAATCGTGAAAATAATACACCATTACATGCTGCTGTTCGTAAGGGAGAGCTTAAAGTTGTTAAGTTACTTGTAGAAAAAAGAGCAAATGTTAACAACAAGAATACTAAGAATAAAACTCCACAAAGATTACAGCAGATACTTTACTAACAGAAAGCGATAGTGATTATAGTTTAACAAAATATTTCTTCTCTTACCAAGATGTCAAAAAAGAAAAGCTATTCAAAGGTGGCTCAATTAAAGATATTATTATTTGTACTAATATTAATTTAGATTTTGAACACTTACAAAGTGCACGAATTAAAGTTAAGGAAATAGAAGGTAAAGATGATATTTTAGATGTAAAAAGCAAAAGTGATAAAAAACCTATACGCTATAGATTTAATGAAGATATTACTTCATTATTAAAACCAAAATTACAAGATTATAATCTAACTAGATTAGCAAGAAGGCTAGCCGAGTGTTTTTTAAAAAACAATTCTATACAACATCATCAAGAGAATGATATTTTCAAGTCTTATCATCTTGCATTAGCAGAAGAGGTAATTAGTGTTAAAACTAAAAAATTTCATGATAAATTTATAAAAAATAAAGATATATCTGAAGATGCTAAAAAATTCAGAAAGGCTTTTGCAAAAGAAATTAAGAAACAGTCAAAAGAAGAATTAACACTAGAAAACATTAATGAAGCAATTACTAATAAAAAGAAGATAATTGATAATAAACAAGTTGGTTTAAATTTATCTAAAAATTTTGGAAAAGGAGAAGATAAAAATTGGCCAAATAATGCAATTTCTGATGATGAGATTAAGGAATTTTTGAGTAAATTGAAGCTTTTTGTTGATCAGCCTAATGAAAGTGATTTAGGTAAAATTATTAAACAGAAAATACAATCAGCCTATTCAGTGGAGCAAGATGCTGTTAATCTAATTTTTTCTGATGTCAAAAATAAAGTACAAAAGTGGTGGAAAGAAGAAAATAATTACCTTACAGAAAATAATAAATTATTCAAAGATGCAAAACAAAACCTTTCAAAATTGAGCTTGGCTGGACTTGCTGTACTACGTAGTGGACAATCGAAAAACTTGAATTAAGCTTCAAAAACAATCAAGTTGAAGATTTGATACAATTAATTCGTAAAAAACAGATTCTCAATATTGTTACTAATAAAAGTACCGCTCTGCTAAGTAGTGCTAAAGTATATCATGCTTTAGAAAGCATGAATGAATATAAGTCAGAAAAATATGACTACAGATATATTTTTATGAGCTTAAATTCTGTACTTAGTCTACAAAATAAAGTAATAGATACTTTCAAGAGTGAAAGAAGTAATTTATTAGTAATTGAGTGTGAATTCACAAAAGATAATATACAGGAACTATATCAAAAATTATCTACCATCATACGATCTAATAATAATAAAAAAGTTATTCTTATTATGCAAGAAGGTGATTCTTTAGCTACTAGATTTAAAGATGATTTTTCTAAGAGCATGTCTTCAAACTATATAGGAAAGAGTTAAGAAGTGTGGTATAAGATACATTTAAGATGTACCCAAGTGATATAAATGACAAAGAATGGAAGATAATAGAACTGTATTTTAAACCTAAAAAGACTGGAAGAC
>JAVBJW010000017.1:0-5204 GCA_031546805.1 Anaplasmataceae bacterium | reverse complement strand
ATCCCCTACATTGCTTTCCATAATGTAGCATCCTTAGCTCTTTTTCTCTGAAACATAGGTACTTTTTTGCAGTTTTGAGAGTAAAGTAAATATTAGAATTTGAGATGACGCTGGAGTGGAATGCTTTTCTAAAATTAAAATTTGCAAGAAATCTTTAAATCTTTTGGGGATATCATGATGGGTGCCTGAGTAAACAGCTTGTCAAAACTAAAGCGTTATCACAGTATAGATGGTTACACCCTGGGGGATCATGCTAATCTTGTAAAGCATAATCCCAACCTTTTAAGAGAGCTTACAATTGAAAGTGACTGGAATCTTGGGGTTAATGATGCAGATTCCAGCCAAATTAAAAGGTGACATCCCTTATAAAAAACCTTACAGGCCAGTAAAAAAGCTTATAGACCTAGCCCTGTAACATTACTAACAGAAATATTATCCAGGTGAGTTCTAGCTGTACAGTCCCAATATAATACATTGTTTTTGTAACTTATACCCATGTTTAAATGAATTCAAATGCAGCATAATAATTAAAACAGACAAGCAAGTAAACTCTTAGTGTTTAGCTAACTGATTCATACTTTCTATCTCGTACATTAGATGTAGTAATTTAAATTTATGCTATTATAAATATATAATATAATAATGGGGAAAAGATATGTACTTACGTTCGAGAAATGATCGCAGAGTTATGGGTTGCATGTGTTTGACGTTTATTCTGCCTATAGTAACAGTAGCTACCTGTTATTTTCTTCCGATTGCACTTGTCAACGGGGCTTTTGCTATTGAACTTGTGCGCATTATTATAATAACTGTATTTTCTATATCACTATGTCTTATACTTGGAGCTATTGTTACTCTCATTTCCGCTCCCGCAGAAAAGAAGAGACATACACAAACAGAACATTCTATAGGAGAAATAATACAAGAATATATAACTGAAAATCGTGATGAAATAATAAGTTATTATTTATTAAATGCACCTGCACGAAAGGATGTGGCCATACAAATGGAGAATATATATGACGTTCCACGAAGAATAATAAGAACTATGTCCTTACCAAACCTTGCAATAGAGCTGCCTATACCAGAACTTTCACCAGAATTGTTAACAACATATGATACTGTGCGAGCAACAATAGAAAATACAAACTCTACACTTGTGACAAAAGGAAAACATAAACGGTCAGATAGTGTTAGTGTTTCAAGCATGGATAGTGGTGTAGCAAAGACAGTATATAGTACAGAACCTGCTGCAAGTGACTTAGAATCTGAGCAAGATCCATTGGAGCAAATTGATCCAAGCACCTCTAAACCAAAAAGTGTAACCTGGGCTGCTGATATACATTCAAAAAACGACAGTACGAACACAATTTTAACAGATGTTTTAGTACATGACTCTTTTGAGTTAAAGGCAAGTAGTTCATTAGATATAGATTCAAGTAAATCTGTGGAACTATAACTACTAAATGGATAGGTTGTCATACTAAAATTAGCATTGACAATAGAAATAATATAGAAATAATTTTTATGCTATTGTTTATATAAAACGTGAGGATAGAATGTTGGATACTACTACTAGTGATGAAATAAAAACTGTATACGGTTATATACTTGAGGCTCTCCAAGATTATGAAGATGATGTTCCTATATCAGAGCTTGAGGTAAAGATGTTAGACGAACAAAAGCTGTTACATGATAATCATTACTATACTGATCTTTTTTCATATGTTGTACTGAACAAAAACGTACAAGCAGCTAAGTTTCTTATAAGCAAAAGGACAGATATTTCATTGATTAAGAGTAAGCGTAATTTATCTCTATTGCATGAAACTGTTATAGGCAGCAGCAAGGAGATTACTCAGTTATTAATAAAAAAGCAAGTGGAAATTGATGTTACTGATGATCTTTCTAGGACACCATTGCATTATGCTGTATTGAGAAAAGATAAAGATATTGTGATGCTGTTAATAAATATGGGGGCAAACGTCAATGTTAGGGAGGAGAAAGGCAAAACCCCATTAGATTTTGCTATCGATGTAAACAGTGTAAGCATTGTAAGATTATTGATAGCAAATAAAGCAGAGATTAATTATATTGTAAGTGATACTATCTATACACCATTAAGTATCGCTATATACAATAACTATAAATACATTGTTGAACTACTGTTAGAAAATGGAGCAGAGGTTAATACTAGTAATGCAGATGCTTTATTCCCTTTACATATCGCTGTTGAAATAAAGAACAGCGAGATTATTGAAATGTTAATATCAAAAAATGCAGACTTAAATATCCAAAACATTATAGGTGATACAGCATTGCATATAGCTATCGTAGAAGATGGCAAAGAAATTGTTCAATTATTGATAAATAATGGTGCAAATGTTAATATTAAAAACTGTAGTGGAGAAGCACCTTTACATATGGCTGTTAGACAAGAACATGAAGAACTTGTTCACTTTTTAATAACTAAAAAAGCAAATATTGACGTCAAAAACACTAGTGAAGAAACACCTCTTGATATAGCCACTAAATTAGGTAATCAGAATATTATGCAATATTTAATACAAGGTGGTGCAAATATTGCTGACGAATTAAGTTTTCTAAGAGTGGTTATTTCTCGAGGTTATACAGATGTTGCTAAGCTGCTAATAGATATAGGTAAAAAAATAGACCTCAATGCTAAAGATAAGGAAGAAAATACGCTATTACATACAGTTGCTAAGAAAAATTATAAAGGTATTGTTAGGCTGCTAATAGATAAAAAAGTAGATTTTAGCATTAAAAATAAAGATAGTTATACACCATTAGATATTGCTATTTATTCTAACAGTAAAGATGCTGCTGAACTGCTTATGAGTAATAAAGCACCTATAAGCGATAAATTACATCTATTACGTACAGCTTGTTTTAATGATTATATAGATATGGTCAAGTTATTAATTGATCATGATGATAAAATAGATCTTGATTTTCAAGATGAAGGTGAGCCCGATACACCACTACACATTGCTATTAAAAAAGGTCACTATAATATTGTTGAATTACTGGTAAATAGAAAAGTAGCATTCGACGTTACAAATTTTAATGGCTATACACCATTAGAGACTGCTATTATGTATGGCAGAGAAAACATTGTTAGATTACTAATAAGTAAAAAGGCAAAAATCAATTTCAAAAAAAATAGTGAAATTTTATTAGATAAAGCTCGTTTATATGACATGAAAGATGCTGTTGAATTATTAATTAATGAGGGAATAGATGTTAATAGTGAAGATATTAGTTATCAAACTCTACTACACTATGCTGTTGGTAAGTGCCACACGGATATTGTTAAGCTATTAATATGCAAAGGTGCAAATGTTCTTAGTAAGGATAGAAAAGGCATGACACCATTACATCATGCTTCTGCTTATTGTGATAAAATAGATATTGTTAGTCTATTACGGCAAGGGGGAGCAGATATTGATGCTAGAGACGATTGGGACAATACACCATTGCATCTTGCAGCTTTGTATAATAGAAAAAATGTTGCCAGGTTCTTAATAAAGAAAGGAGCAAAAATTGATAATAAAGATAAAGCAAGTAAGACAGCATTGTATTATGCTATTGAGCAAGGTAATAATGATATTGCTAAGTTGTTAATCATTCACTGTGCTGATGTTAATACTATAAATATGGATAGGAGAACTCCATTATTTCCAGCTATTACCAATAATAATCAAGCTATTGTAAAATTGCTTTTAAGATATGGAGCAAATGTCAACGCTCAAGACAAATTTTTAGACACACCACTACATTACGCTGTTTATCGTAACAACAAATATATTACTAAGTTATTGTTACACAACAATGTAAAATCTCATTCTAAAAATGCACAAGGGATAACACCTCATAAGTTTGCTGTCTTTTCAGCACCTACAATGCCTACCGTAAACGTTGATCATAACCAAGATATTATTAATATGTTGGACAAGTATGAGAAAAAGGGAATGGCATTAAAAAGTATTACAAAAAACTCTGGTTGTAGAAAAAGAACTAAAGTCATAAAAAAAGATAAAACTTTTTATTCTCAGCATGTGTCTTTAACTTTCAATCCTATTAATGGATTCCCAATGATATATTCTAGACCACAATTTTGTTTAGCCAACAACTTCCCTATAGTAAGCAGAGATCTTGATGTTCAAAATAATTGTAGCCGTATTGAAACGTATCTGAACCCAACAATAGTATTTTTAAGTTTTTTTATTTGTATTGTTTGGCCTAAAGTTCAGTCTCTTTTTAGCAGTAAAAGAAAAAACAAAACTAATAGCAATCACAACTATGATCAATCATCTGTAATTGTTGCTAATCAGGTGTTAGGTGTTAATAATACTGCCAGTAAATGTTGTATAAATTAAAAAAAATCCTACTCCTACTTAAGAGATCATAAATACTTCTATCCACAATTTAAAGATTCGGCATGTAAGCTGATGAATATTATATATGAGAGGATCTAGAATCAGAAAGATTGGATTTAGGTGAACCTTTTTTGATGTGAGAACGTTCGACAAACCATATATGTCAAGTAAAAAGTGGAGATTTTATTTTTTCCATTTCCAGAAAAACTTAGGCCAGTGTGTTTTTAGAAAGATCTATAAATTTGATCATTTAATTTTAAAAGGCTATGGCTTAATACTTAAGTCTTGTTCTTTTAGCACCACGTGAAGGCTCAGGAGAATTATGTTCAAAGGAGTTTAAACTTAACGTGCTTAAAAAATTTTGACATTTAGATACAGTAGATGATAAAGGTTCAGTTATATTAGATTCAGGTAAGCTTATATCTAACGTAGACACTGAAGGTTCAGATAAACTCACATTTAACATGTCAGAAGATTTTCCACATTTATATGGAGATTTGGCAAAAGTGGGCTCAGGTGAACTCATATCTGAAGATCTATTTGATGTGTTTGAGTGTTTTTTGCGCTTGCGTGTTAGCAGTCTAGGAGGAGGTAATAATTTTTGAATTTCTGCTATGTTACCCTGAGATACTGCACTAAATAAGTCTTCTTCTAAACCCATAACTTCCCCATCTAGTTATATTTAAATAAGCATAAGTTATAGCAATAGTACAATTAAATCAACTCATCTTTAAAATCAGCTATAAAAACAGAATAAATCTATTTATCCCACAAGCTTAACCCACTGTAGGAGTGGGAATATTA
>JAVBJW010000041.1:0-8750 GCA_031546805.1 Anaplasmataceae bacterium | reverse complement strand
TTACATCTTGCATACATGTATACCTTCATACCCAATTATACTACAAATAACTCCCTATCTTGTTTTCCATAACATTGCATTATTAACCATCTTTCTCTGAAACATAGGTGTTTTTTGCTGTTTTGAGAGTAAAGTAAATATTTGAATTTGAGATGACGCTGGAAAGTGTGATATTTTTAACTTATCAGTTTTAAAGATGTATTTTTGTGTTTGATCAAAATTGAAAAAACGAAAGATTTAGTAATTTTCTAAAAAATTAAATAATTTACTTTGCAAAATTAAGACTTAATTGTATACTTAATTAACTATATTGGGGGATGGTATGAATGATATAAGTGAATCTACAAAAGCATCACAAGCCAGTGCGATGGATTTGCAGGAATTAGAGAAAAAACAACCTAATGACAAAGTAGAATATAATGAAAATCTTGATAAGATTCCCTCTGAGTATAGTCGCAGAGCTCTTGATGATGTCAAATTTAAAGAAGAGATACGAAACTTTCCTAATGATCAGAGATATGATCAACCCATTTCATTCCAAGAAAAATGTAAGATTTTGGAAAAATGTTTAGATAGTAGAATACCTCATAATTATTCAGAGTTTATAATAGACGATAGTAAAAATGTTACATCTTCTAGCGATGGATGGTTTGCTAGTCGCGAAGGAGTAGAGTTCTTTATTAAGCCATTAAACATTTATAGTAATAAAGAATACGCTATACAATCATTTGTAACAGAAGTTATTGTTGGTCCACTATACAGATTAGCATTATTTGGTAAATCACCAAAAATTTGGCTGATTAAAGATGATCAAGGTGAGGTTTATCTAGGTTCGGAATTTCTACCAATATCACTTCCCTTATACCACAACCTTTTCTTTGTTATGTAAGTGGTCTATTTTAACCATTCGATTTATAGGCAATGGTTGTTTAGTTTTCTTCCGTTAGAGGATAAGAATAATACTCACCAACATTATATATCCCTTTTGGTTGTTTTGATACACTATCCAATATCTCCATTTCCTTAATTTTTAAGCTATTTCTAATTTCCTCTGGCTCAAATTCTTTAATAAAATTCAAAGCTTCAATTTCATCATCAGCTACTACATCATAATATATAAAAAAGCCCTCTACATCATTAGATAGGCCTTCTATGAAGATACGCATATATTTTGCATTGCTATAGTCATTATTGTTCCTTATTTCTCTAATTAGAAACTGAGCATTTTTGTTCCACTTGTTAAGTGCTATTGCTTTTTTTATTAGCTCAAGTGCCTTATCTGTTTCTTCACTTTTCCAAAGCGTCATTGCAAAACCTGAATATATTGCTGATAATCCAGGGCTGTATTGATTACATACATCAGTAGTTTGAATAAATTCATTAACATCGTATTTGTCAAAAAACTTCTCAAATGCTTCTTTAGCTTTATCATACTTCCCAAGTTGGTTACATATAGATATTAATAATGAGTAACTTCCTGCAATTATCGGTACTTCACCGTAATTTACTCCATGTTGTGGCATAATGTCATTGAAAGATTCAGGAACAATACCATCATCTAAAAGTGATACTGCATATTCTATGTCATCCAATGCTTCATCTAATCTACCTAATGTTTTTAAATCAGAAGCACGATTAAAACATAGCTGAAGCTCAGCACTGTTTACAAAATATAGCCCATCATCATAATACTTTATAGCTTCATCGTATTCACCAAGATTAGCATGACAAATTCCAAGTGATTGACTGATCTTCCAAGATTCTGGAAATATTTCTCGACCATCTGCTAGAATTTCGCGTGCTTTTTCCTTTTCTCCAATACCAGCATATGCCATACCCTGAATCAAAAATCCACATTCTAATCCACATACACTCAATTTTTTTCCTATTTTTAAAGCACCTTTAAAATCTTGTGCTTTAAGTAAATCATACGCTTCACTTTCTAATTCTTGCAGCTCAATACATTTTCTATATTTATCTTGCATAGCTTTATAATTGTTTATTTATTAACTTATAGCATACGAATTAATAAAAACCTATTATTTTTCTTCATATTAAGAATAATAAACTTTCTTAATACAAGTAAGAACTTATTTCATATACCCCTTTTGGTTTTTTTGGCATGTCATCCAATATTTTTATCTCCCTTTCAACTTTCAGGATGTTTCTAATTTCTTCTGGCTCAAATTCTTTAATGAAATTCAAAGCTTCAATCTCATCGTCAGCTATTACAAAATAACATACCATAAAACTATGTACAGTATCACCTTCATGTATAAATGGTTTATAAAATTTACCACACAAATAAATACGCATATATTTTGCATTGTTATAGTCGTTATTGTTCCTGATTTCTCTAATTAAAGATTGAGCATTTTTGTTCCATTTATCAAATAATATTGCTTTTTTTATTAGCTCAAGTGCCTTATCTGCTCCTTCACTTTTCCAAAGTGTTATTGAAAAAGCAAAATATAACGCTGATAATCCAGGACTGTATTGATTATATACATCAGTAGTTTGAATAAACTCGTTAATATCATATTTGTTAATAAATTTTTCAAATACTTCTTTTGCTTTATCATAATTACCAAGTTGGTTGTATATAAATATTAACAATGAGTAGCTTGCTTCAACCACTGATACTATATCATAATATGCACATTTTTGTTGCGATAGTTGTGTATCTGCACTTGAAAGTATTTCATAATGTTTTCCACCTCGTAGTGCAATTAAAGGAATAGTATTAACGATGTTAGAATCCAAAAGTGATACAACATATTGTACGTCATTTAACGCCTCGTCTAACTTACCTAGTTGCAGCAAATCAATAGCACGGTTACAGTATAATTGTATTACTGAGCCATATGCAATATTTAGCCCGTCATCATAATGTTCTATAGCTTTATCATGTTCACCAATGTCAGCATAACAGATTCCAAGTAATTGCCTAATTTCCCACGAATCTGGAAACGTCCCTCTACCTTGCATTAAAATTTTAAGTTCTTTTTTCTTTTTTCCCATACCAGCATATACATGAGCTTGAATTTTGCATCCACATTCTACCCCATATAGACTTAATTCTTTTCCTATCTTCAAAGCACCATTAAAATCATACTTTTCAATTAAATCATATGCTTTATTTGATAGTTTTTGGGACTTGGTGTATTTTGTGCGTTTATTTTCCATAATTTAAAGTAAATGATAAAAAATTAGTTAAATAGTATCTTAAATTATTTTTCTTTATATTCAGTTCCCTTCCAAGGCAAAAGGTAATCAAACATACGAAAATCCTGTGCAAGGTCAATAGGATTATAAACAACTTTTTTGGCTTCTATATCATATTTGACTTCTTCATAGCCAATAAGTGGAAAATCTTTAAGCATTGGATGGCCCTTAAACCCATAATCTGAAAGAATACGACGCATATCTGGATGCCCAGTAAATTCTATACCATACATGTCAAAAACTTCACGCTCAAACCAAGATGCTGTACTAAACACATTAACTGCTGTAGGTGAGAAATCACTTTCACCCACCTCAAGCTTTAAACATAACCTAATATTATGTACTATGCTAAGTAGATTATATATTAACTCAAAACGCTTATCTCTTTGCGGATAATCAACAGCAAAAATATCAATCAATACCTCAAACCTGCATTTTGAATTATCACGCAATAAACTGAGGTGTTCTATAATTTTCTCTGGTGTAGACTTTCCTTCTAAAAAGGAATTATCTTTTTTTATACAGTCATTATTAATTATTGATTTAACACTTTTTGAGATCTCTTTTATACCACTGGCCATACATTACCTTTTATTTTAAAACTTTACTAAAATCAGCTACCAAGTTAAAGATCTTGCATACACTGATAGTTAAGTTTAATCTGTTTTCCCTTAAATTTTTGGCATCACAGTTAATGTGAACATTATCAATAAAATTGTTTACAATTGAATAAAACCCTGCTAATGCATCAAGCATAGCAGTAAAATCATTTTCTTTAACTGTACGCTTTATACTCTGACAAACAGTGTTTGTATAATCTGATAAAGCAATTTCCTCTTTTTCAACGAGTAGTTTCTTATTATATAATATCAATTTATTAAATTTTTGTGATTTGTTAACTATACTTGATTTATTTATTATACTACTAATTCTTTTATAAATACTTAAAATATAATTTCCATTCTCAGTATTGATATAATTGCTGAGGATAATAGCTTTTTCTTTGATATTTAACAAATCAGTCATTTCACTTTGATCTAAAACAGCTTCAATGATATTTTGAGGAATATTCATTCCTCTTAAGATAACTTTAAAACGCTCTAGACAAAATTTAAGCACTATTTCTACTACCTGCTTTTTACTCAGTTTATTTTTTTGTTTTTTTAGTATTATATCTTTGCTAAATAGTGATTTTGGATATAACGAAGCTGATTTATCTAGGAGTAGGTCAAGAGATACGCTTAAATTACTTTCAAGTATTATTCGGATTAAACCTATAGCATTTCTTCTGAGTGCAAAAAGGTCGCTAGAACTAGAGAATTTCTCGCCAGCTGCTGCTAAACCTATAAGATGATCTACTTTATCAGCAAGAGCTACAGCAATTGTTGTAGAAGAGGTAGGACATCTTTGCCCAGGACCAAGTGGTAGATAGTGATCAGTTATAGCTTCTATTACTTCTTTATCCTCACCAAAGCAAGCAGCATAATATCCACCCATTATTCCTTGTAGTTCTGGAAATTCTTTTACCATGGACGTTGCAAGATCTGTTTTTGCAAGTATTGCTGCGCGTTCAACTTTTAATAGGGATGCAAGAGGCACCCATATTGCAATATATTTTGCCAAAGCAGTAATACGCTTTACTTTTTCTGCAACACTGCCCAAAGAATCATGAAACGATATTGAATTTAACTTATTGCCATAATAATCAAGATCATACTTTTTATCTTGACTGATGAGAAATTGAGCATCAGTTAAGCGTGCTGATAATACCTTTTCGTAACCTTGTACTATATGGTCATTCATGGTACTAACTACAGTTGCAAAATGAGATATTTTACAGCCACTACCGTTATATTTGAAGGCAAGATATTTTTGTTGATTATACATTACACTCAGTATTACTTCTTTAGGTAAAT
Source organism: Anaplasmataceae bacterium (assembly GCA_031546805.1). Taxonomy (GTDB): domain Bacteria; phylum Pseudomonadota; class Alphaproteobacteria; order Rickettsiales; family Anaplasmataceae; genus Mesenet. The sequence continues at coordinate 3,609 of JAVBJW010000041.1, read as the reverse complement.
CAAAATCACCAACTTTGCCAAGTAAGACAATGGGATATTCTACTATTCCATTTAATTCGTTTAGTAGTTTTTCATTTTCTTCAAGTTGTAATCCGTTATCAGCTTCAAGTTGGCAGATTTGCTTGAGTATAAATTCCTTTCTTTTATCTTGGTCTAATATTACATAATTTTTATTCAAAAAATCAAAATAATCGTCTATTTTATTAACAGTAAATTCTTTAACTTCAGAAAGAAAACGGTGCCCAAAAGTAATATTAGAAGCTATTACTCCAGCAAACGTAACAGGTATTGCTTTACCATCTAAAACACATAACATATTTTGTATTGGCCTAACCCATCTTTCTTTTACATCTCCCCAACGCATTGATTTAGGCCAAGAAAAATTCTTTAACATATCCTCTAAGACTATTTTAAAAAACTCCTCTAAATTTACTTTATCACTACTGTGATTTGCAAAATAAAAGCTTTCATTCTTAATCTTACGAATTGATAATTCATCTATATTTTTTTGAGTTTTTCTCAAAAAACCATCTATTGCGCTTTTTGATGCGTTAATATTCGGACCTTTGACTTCATTATCTAACTTTTGTGCATTTATTTTATCAACAAATACAACAAAGCGACGTGCAGTTATGAAAACATTAACTGATTGAAACCCAATATTACCTTTGCTAAATACTTCATTTATATAATTTTTGATTTGATCTACAGCAGCACTTTGCATTTTTGGAGGAATTTCCTCTGTAATACACTCAAATAGTAGTTGAGAAGACATGACTTTTACTAAAATTATCAACATATAATCTGCAGCAGTGTTTTGCAAGCTCACGCACACGAGCAATATGCACTGCACGCTCATTTACTCCTAATGAGCCTTGCGCATCAAGCAAATTAAGCAAGTGACTAGCTTTAATGCACTGATCGTACGCAGCCATAGGCATGTTGTTTTCTATTAAAAATTTACACAACTTTTCTGCATCTGAAAACTGCTGATTTAAGACTTCAGTATCGCAATAATCTAGAGCCAATTTAGAAAATTCATACTCCCTTTGCTTAAATATATCTCCATATGTTACACCAGAATCATTCCATACAATATCGTAAACACTGTCTACTTTCTGTACATGCATTGCTAAGCGCTCTAGCCCATAAGCAATTTCTCCTGGTATAGAATTGCAATCTATTCCTCCAACTTGTTGTATATATGTAAATTGCGTTACCTCCATGCCATTACATGTAACTTCCCATCCAAGACCCCATGCACCAATACTTGGATTCTCCCAATCGTCTTCAATAAATTTAATATCATGATCTTGAGCTGAGATTCCAAGCTCTAGTAAACTTTGCAGATATAGATCTTGTAAATTTGTTACTGAAGGCTTTATCATTACCTGATATTGGTGATGCTGATACAGACGATTTGGGTTACTACCGTAACGCCCATCAGCTGGCCTAATAACTGGTTGTATGTATGCAATCTTCGCTGATTTATTATCAATTGCAGACATAACTGTAGCAGGATGGAGGGTTCCAGCACCTACTTCAGACGTATAAGGGTAGATAATTATACAACCATAACTTCTCCAATAATCCTCTAGAGCCTTAACGATATCTTGAAAATTCACTGTCACACATTTTACAAAGTATACACCCTATATAAGTACAATTTAATATTAAACAAGCTTTTTTGAAATATCATTCAAATTAGCAGTAAAGACTTTAATATTTTTAATCACATATTGATTGAAAATACTAGCATCGTGTATAGTTAAATTAAAAAATATACATGCTGTTAGGTATATAAATATTGTTGTATAAAGCACATAAATAATTCCTTCTACTGTAATTGATAACGCACTATTATAATTAAGTTGTATTGAAACAATTGGCCATGGCTTCATTCTAATTATAATATTAAGAAATATATAAGGAATCATAAAAAATATAATAAAGTATGTAAAAGAATTTAACCAACTTGGACATGTAAATATTCCCTTACATATTTTATCATAAAAGTCAGTTACACTATAAAACACTGCTGTTATTGCTGGCATTGTAAGTGCAACTACAAGTAACTGTGCTAGTGCTATATGTATGACAATATTTTCGTTACTATTTGCTCCAGGGTCATTTATTTGAAAGATAAATATTGCAATAATTTGAATAATCAAAACAGCAATTGAAAATTTAAGAAAAAATATTGCAATTACTAATGAAATACTTGGAGTACCATATAATAAAAATGAAGATCCGTGTACAAAATAAAGTAATATATAAGACACTACTAACGCTGTAAAAGAAGCCCAATGATCTTGCCAACTTGGTAGATACCCTATACCAAAAAAAGTACTTATGATTCTTGCAGGAAAGACTGTCCCTACTAACTTTCCAAGCAATTTTAAACTTTTCATTTATTCGACCCAAATAGATATTTTATAATATTATAATTCAACTACAACTATGATATCATATATTTCTACTACTATTTATTTCTCACAGATGCTTAGTATAAATTTAGCATAATACTTACAGCGAATCAATGATTAGGAAAAGTTAATGTCGCTTTCTTACACTTGTTCTACGCAATCATAAATAAATACCTTGCTACAATAAGGACAAGTTATACTGTCTTCGCTGCCCATGTCTAAGTATATAAGAGGATGCTCCAACCATTCATCTGTATCTGCATTGCTAGTACCATCACAGCAAACTTGTTTATTTGTTACTCTTATTTGATACATATTTTTTCCAAGTTCTAAAATATATTTCAATAGTATATAGCAGATTAAAGTTTAATTTACATGATATTTCTTTTCCGAAATCGTTTTGTTATGTATTATTTATAATTAATATCTTTTTTTATAAGAACCTGTTTTAAAATTGATTATACAGCTATTTTAATCTAATTTCTCACCCTTTAGATTTACATTTTTCATTACTTCATTAACAGCACTAAAAGTTTATTAGATTTCCTTCAAACCACATTCATAATTAGATCAGAAACCCCTAAGGATGAGTGTTTGAGTGCTTAAACTATTATTCTGATGCAATCCAACCTCGATTTCTCATATATGATATGTTGGGGACTTAAGGGATAAAGCTTAAAAATTAAATTTAGATATTTAACTTGTGTTTTATTTATATACTAATATTATATATTGACGGTATAATAAAAATGCCACGATACGATACGAAACAGCATCTCATATTCAGGAATTAAATTCTCTTTGGAAAGAGAAAAAACAAGAACAATGCAAGCAATATTTTAACTCACTACCACAAAGTCAAAAGACAAAAATCTTTGAAAGTAGTAGATTAAGTAGTATTCCTTCCCTTTTTGATTTCTTAACCGAATCACTAAGTAATGAAGAATTAGAGGAAATATTTAAAAATACTAAAAGTATTAATGCACAAGTTATGATTTTAGATGTCTTTTTCGATAGAGAACAAAATAAATGTAAAGAGGTTTTTAACTCACTACCACAAGATCAGCAGAGACGAGTCTTAAACAATGTTAAATTAGTAAGTGATATTCCTACTCTTCATCGTACCTTAGTCAGCATACACACTGATAGCAATGATAAAGAAATCATATATGATCTAGCAGCA